>NZ_JBHWZH010000136.1:0-15073 GCF_042728285.1 Streptomyces sp. NPDC060194
GGAGGAGGGTTCCTCCCGCCGCGCCCTGGTCCGTGTCGTGGCCGTCAGTCGCGGCGCTCGCGCGTGCCGTGCGGCGGCGTCAGCAGGAGCTGACCGGGGTGCCGCTGTAGAGGCTGTTGTCCGGGACGCCGTCGACGATGCTGCGCAGGTAGTAGCCGCAGTTGGGACGGTTCTTGAAGTCGTAGGTGGCGCCGGGGCGCAGCCGCCAGATCTTGTAGTCGTAGTAGGTCAGCCAGTCGTCGGGGTCGGCCACCTCGGGCCGGTGGTCGCCGAGGACGACGAAGGTGTCGGCGCCGGAGACGGTGCCCTTGCCGTTCTTGTCGATGAACACCGAGCCGCCCTCGTTGACGCCGACGCCCCAGGCGGCGCCGTTCGTGGTGAGGCCGTCCTCGAGGGCGCGGGCGACGAAGGCCATGGTGCGGCCCATCCGGTCGCGCTCCTGGAAGTGCGAGTCGTTGATGGTGTTGGCGTAGTTGGGCCAGTTGAACATGCCCGTGGTGAAGGTGATGTACGGGTCGTAGGGGTCGTAGAGCGCCTCGTCGGAGGTGACGCTGCCCTGGCAGGCGTCATACACGATCGCGCTGTTGATGTGGTGGCCCGCGCTGCCGCCGCCGGAGCCGCCGCCCTTGGCGACGACGGACTTCACCGAGTTCTGCAGCGAAGTCCCCTTCCAGTCCGCGTACTTGCACTGGTTGCCGCCCGCGAAGTACACGAACTCGGCGTTGCGGATGTCGGTGTTGGCCTGGCTGTTGTTGCCGTCGTTGCGGGTGGTGAGCGTCCAGGTGGTGCAGGAGTTGACGCCGGCCAGGCCCATGGTGGCGTCGCACTCGGGCGTCTGGCTGCCGGAGGTGGGCGCGGAGGCGGCGATGACGACGACGTCGAGGCTGCCGGTGCCGCCGCGGATCTCGTTGATGGCCTTGGTCATGGTGGCGGGGACGACGCCGCCGGAGCCGTTCATGGTGAAGGCGGGTCCTGACCAGGCGGTGCGTGAGACGTCGGAGGTGCTGCCCAGTCTCACGCGCTTGGCGGAGGCGTGGGCGGGTTCCGCCGCGTAGAGGCTTGCGGAGAGCAGCACGGCCAGCGACGTGGCCAGACAGGTGAGGGGGGCGGCCAGGCGGCCGCTGGGGCGGAAGTGCACGGAGTTCTCCCGGGGGGATGGAGGGGGTGACCACGTCGACCGACAGTCGGTGGTGGTGATGGAAGGTACAGATGCTCCGGCTCGTCGGCTAGATGTAACGTCGACACCATTCCGCGGACATGTTTCCCCTGGCGTACGGCCCCGTCACCGGAACGTAACACTCGTTACATCTGTTCAAACTCTGCGGCCATGTGTAACTTCCTCTTCGTACCGACCGCGGTGGACGTGTCACCACGTCACGTCACCGGCGGCGGGAATCCTCGAGGAGGGATCGCTCGTGAAGCACGCACACCTGACCCGCCGCGCCTCGGTCGCGGCCGTGACGGTCTCGGCCCTGCTGACGCTCTCCGCCTGTGGCGGGGACGAGGGCGGGGACGACGCGGCGCAGAAGGCTCCCGCGAAGGGCGCCGCCGCCGTCGAGGTCGCCGGCGTCAGCATCAAGAAGGACCAGGCCCTGCACGACGCGCTGCCGGCCGCCGTCAAGGACTCCGGCACCGTCCGGGTCGCCACCGACGTGCCCTACGCGCCGTTCGAGATGTTCGTCGAGGAGGGCAAGCCCGAGCTGACCGGTCTCGACTACGACCTCGGCCAGGCCATCGGCGCCCGGCTCGGCGTGAAGTTCAACTTCACCCCGCAGAAGTTCGACGGCATCGTGCCCGCCATCCAGGCCGGCAAGTTCGACGTGGCGATGTCGGCGATGACCGACAACAAGGAGCGGCAGGCCGTCGTCGACTTCGTCGACTACTCCGTCTCCGGCTCCGGGATCATGGTCGCCAAGGGCAACCCGGAGAAGATCACCACCCTCGACGACCTCTGCGGCAAGAAGGTCGCCGTCCAGGCCGCGACCAACCAGCTCGACCTGCTCAAGGGCCACCAGGCGGCCTGCAAGAAGGCCGGCAGCGGCCAGATCGACATCCAGACCTTCCCGAAGGACTCCGACGCCCAGCTCGCGCTGCGCGCCAAGAAGGTCGTCGCCCAGGTGCTGACCAAGCCGGCCGCCGGCTGGACGGCGAAGACCGCCGACGACGGCGCCACCTTCGAGGTCGTCGACGACCCGGCCGCCACCGGCGGCTACAACGCCTCCCCCAACGGCATCGCCGTCTCCAAGAAGCTCCCCGAGCTGACCGACGCGATCCAGAAGGCCCTCCAGTCGCTGATCGACGACGGCTCCGCCGCGAAGATCTTCGACAAGTACGGTGTCGGCTCCATCGCCGTCAAGGAGGCCACCAAGAACGCGGCGGTCGACTAAAGATGACCACAGCACTCGACACCGCGCCGCAGACCGCCGCCGACGAGGACCTCACCGTCGTCCCCGTACGGCACTGGGGCCGCTGGATCGCCGCGGGCGCCTCCCTGCTCGGGCTGGCCGGCCTCGTCGGCTCGCTCGCCACCAACGCCAACCTGCGCTGGGACGTCGTCGGCAAGTACCTCTTCGCCGACCTCATCTTCGACGGTCTGGCCACCACCCTCTGGCTGACCGTCGCCGCGATGGCCCTCGGGCTCGCCCTCGGCACCCTCGTCGCCGTCATGCGGCTGTCGACCAACCCGGTGCTGCTCGGCCTGTCGTCGCTGTTCGTGTGGGTGTTCCGCGGCACCCCGCTGCTCGTCCAGATCATCTTCTGGGGGTACGCGGGGGCGCTGTACCAGCACGTGAAGATCGGCGTCCCGTTCACGGACATCACGTTCGTGCAGGTCGCGACGAACGACCTGATCACGCCGGCGATCGCCGCGCTGCTCGCCCTCGGCCTCAACGAGGCGGCGTACGCCTCGGAGATCGTCCGGGCCGGCATCCAGTCCGTCGACGTCGGCCAGACCGAGGCGGCGCACTCGCTGGGCATGCGCCCCGCGCTCACCATGCGCCGGATCGTGCTGCCGCAGGCGATGCGGGTCATCATCCCGCCGATGGGCAACGAGACGATCAACATGCTCAAGATGACCGCGCTGGTCTCGGTCATCGCCGCGCACGACCTGATGTCCAACATCCAGGACGTGTACGCGCAGAACTACCAGGTCATCCCGATGCTGGTCGTCGCGTCACTGTGGTACCTGGCCCTGGTCAGCCTGCTCAGCATCCCGCAGGCCTGGCTGGAGCGGCGCTACGGGCGGGGCACCGGCCGGTCCCAGCAGGTCTCCGTGTTCGGGCGGCTGCTCGGCGGTGGACTGCTCGGCGCCCGGTCCAAGAACGGTAAGGAGAAGGTGCGTTGAGCGCCCCCATGGTGCACGCCCAGGGCGTGCGCAAGCACTTCGGGAAGCTCGAGGTCCTCAAGGGCATCGACCTGACCGTCGAACGCGGCGAGGTCTGCTGCCTGTTGGGCCCCTCCGGGTCCGGCAAGTCGACCTTCCTGCGCTGCATCAACCACCTGGAGAAGATCGACGGCGGCAAGCTGGCGGTCGACGGCGACCTCGTCGGCTACCGGCGGCGCGGCGACAAGCTGCACGAGCTGCGGGAGAAGGAGATCGCCGCGCACCGCCGCGACATCGGCATGGTGTTCCAGCGGTTCAACCTCTTCCCGCACCTGACCGCCGAGCAGAACGTCATGGAGGCGCCCGTCCGCGTGGGCGGCGCGTCCACGGCGAGCGCCCGGGAGGACGCGCGCCGGCTCCTGGACCAGGTCGGTCTGGGCGACCGGGCCGGGCACTACCCCGCCCAGCTCTCCGGTGGCCAGCAGCAGCGCGTCGCGATCGCCCGCGCGCTCGCCATGAAGCCCAAGCTGATGCTCTTCGACGAGCCGACGTCCGCGCTCGACCCCGAGCTCGTCGGTGATGTCCTGGACGTCATGCGGCAGTTGGCGGCCGACGGGATGACGATGGTCGTCGTCACCCACGAGATCGGCTTCGCCCGCGAGGTCGGCGACACCGCGGTGTTCATGGACGACGGCGTGGTCGTCGAGGCGGGCGACCCCCGCCGGATCCTCGTCGAGCCGGAGCAGGAGCGCACCCGCGCCTTCCTCTCCAAGGTGCTGTGACCGCGGCCTCGCGGCAGGGCTCCCGGACGGGCCGGCTCCTCGCGCACGCGGAGTCGCGCCTGGAGGGGTACCTCGCCGAGCTGGCCGAGCTGGTCGCCGTCGACTCCGGGTCCTACAGCCCGGCCGGGGTGAACCGGGTCGCCGACCGGGTCGCCGGGCGGCTGGCGGGCCTCGGGTTCGCGGTCGAGCGGGTGGACGGCGGACCGGACTCGGGCGATGTGCTGGTCGCCCGCCGGCGCGGTTCGCTCGCCCCCGAGCACGGCGGGCGGCGGGTCCTGCTCGCCGCGCACATGGACACCGTCTTCCCCGACGGGACGGCCGCCGCGCGGCCGTTCTCCCGCAGCGGCCCGCTCGCCCACGGGCCCGGCGTCAGCGACGACAAGGGCGGGCTGCTCGCCGGGCTCGCCGCGCTGGAGGTCCTCGACCTGACCGGGGTCTCGGACTACGCCGAGCTCGTCTTCCTCGCCACGCCCGACGAGGAGATCGGCTCGCCGTTCTCCCGGGCCGTCACCGAGCGGGTGGCGCGCGGGGTGGACTGCGCGCTGGCCCTGGAGTGCGCGCGGGAGAACGGGGACCTCGTCGTCGCCCGCAAGGGGGTCGCCGACTTCCTGCTCACCGTCACCGGGCGGGCCGCGCACTCCGGGATCGAGCCGGAGCGGGGGGCGAACGCGGCGCTGGCCGCGGCGCACCTCGTCGTCGAGCTGCAGGCGCTGAACGGGAGGTGGCCCGGGGTCACCGTCAACGTCGGCGTCGTACGGGCCGGCGAGCGCACCAACATCGTGTGCCCCGAGGCGGAGCTGCAGGTCGAGGTGCGGTCCGTGTCGGCGGAGGGCATGTCCCTCGCGCGGGCGGCGATCGAGTCGCTGGCGGCGGTCGAGGTCGTCGAGGGGACCTCGGCGAAGGTGCGGCAGCTCGACCTCTGCCCGCCGATGGAGGCGACGCCGGAGGGGGGTCGCATGCTCGCGCAAGCGGTCACCCTGGGCGAGGAGTTGGGCCTCACCTTCGGGGCGGCCGCGACGGGGGGCGTCGGTGACGCCAACATCATCTCCGGCGTCGGCGTGCCCGTCCTCGACGGGCTCGGCCCCGTCGGCGGCGCGGACCACACCCCCGAGGAGTGGCTCGACACCACCACGGTCCCCTCCCGCATCGCGCTGCTCGCGGGGCTGGTCGCCGCGCTCGGTGACGCGCGGCGCGACTGACCCCCCGGGGGGCTCCGCCCCCTGCCGCGGCCGTGCCGCGGGAACGTGACTCCGGCTTCGGACTCCCCCGAGCCCTCGGCTCCGCCCGAGCGGGGGAGGCACCGTCGCCGGGCCGGATTTTTTGGGCTCGTCCTCGACCTCGAGTGCAGGTCGAGCTGTTTCTTCCACCTGGAGGTCCGATGACCCGCTCCACCCTCACCGCCTGCGCCACCGCCCTTCTGCTCACCGTCATCACCGCGCCCACCGCCACCGCGGACAGCGGGCACCGCGCCGGGTCGCTCGTGCTGGTCGGCGGCGGGCTGAAGGACGACAACAAGCAGGTCTACGGCGAGATCATCAAGAGGGCCGGCGGCGAGAACGCCAGGATCGGCGTCATCACGGCCTCGTCCGTGCCGGAGAGCCAGGACCCGGACGCCGCGGACCCGGACCTGTGCTCCAACTCCAAGTGCAACGGCCTCTACTACGCGGACGTGTTCAAGTCGCACGGCGCCGCGGACGCGCAGTGGATCCCGGTCGACCTGGACCACATCGCGAACGCGGACGACCCGGCCGTCGTCCGCCAGGTCAACTCGATGACCGGGTTCTTCTTCGGCGGCGGCGACCAGTCGCGCTACCTGACCACGCTGCTGAACGGCCCCGCGCACAAGGACACCAAGGTCCTCGCGGCGATCCGCGCCAAGCTGAGGGCGGGCGCGGTGGTCTCCGGGTCCAGCGCGGGCGCGCAGATCGCGGCCGGCGAGGACATGGTGACGGGCGGCGAGTCGTACGAGGGCCTGCGGGACGGCAGCAAGCCGGGGTACTTCGACGACGCGACGGTGCTCGGGTACGAGCCGGAGGGCGGGTTCGGGTTCCTGCGCTCGGGCCTGGTCGACACGCACACCGGGGCGTACGGCCGCGAGGGCCGCGCGATCCGGCTCGCGGCGGACACCGGCAACGACCGGGTGTACGCGCTGGAGGAGAACACCGCGCTCGTCGTGGACGACGCCGGCAGCCCGCGCGAGCGGGTGCGGGTGCTCGGCCCGCGCGGGGTCGCCGTGCTCGACCTGCGCCGGGCGCGAGGGACCGAAGGGACCGGCGCGGGGACCTGGTCGGTGAGCGGGGTGCGCTACAACTACCTCACCGACGGGGACCGCTACGACCCCCGGACGTGGCTCACCCTGCCCGCCGCGGGCAAGCGCCCGCTCCTGCCCGGCGGGACCGCACCCGTGCCCGCGAACGGCGACGTCTTCTACTCCGTCGCGAACCCCGACGGCGTCCCCTACTCCTTCCTCAACACCGCCCGCGCCCTCGCCGCGACCCGCGCCCAGCGGACGGCGCAGGCGACGACGTACGAGGACGGGCCGCGGTTCACCGTCACGTTCGACAAGGCGCCGGGCTTCCTGGCCTGGGGCAAGGACGCGTCCGCACCGCAGACGCTGACGAACCTCGGCATCCGCATCACGTCCGAGTAGAGCCCTCTCCTGGGTGGGGGCGAAGTCACCCCCACCCAGGGGCGCGGGACGGTATCGACGTGCGGCTCCGCCGCGTGGGCGCGTCCGGCCACGGACCACCCGCACCCGGCCGGACGGTGCGGTCCTGCCGTCGTCGGCCGCACCCCCGCACCAGTAGGCTCGGAAAGACCGCACACCCCCGAAGGGACCGAACACCATGGCCTCAGGCGCGCTCGCCGACGACATCCGGCAGAAGCTGGGCGAGCTGAGCCCGGCCGAGCGCAAGGTCGCCCGGGTGCTGCTCGCGGGCTACCCGGCGGCGGGGTTCGAGACCGTCGCGGTGCTCGCCGAGCGGGCCGCGGTCAGCGCGCCGACGGTGATCCGGTTCGTGAACCGGCTCGGCTACCGCGGCTTCCCCGACTTCCAGGCCGCGCTGCGCGACGAGTTGGACGCGCGCAACGCGTCGCCGCTGTCGCTGTACGAGACGACGGGCTTCGGCCGCGGGGAGCCGGCGACCGGGGGCGACGACGCCGACTCCGCGCTCCTGCGCCACGGCAGCGAGGTCTTCACCGGCGCGCTCACCGCGACACTGGCCGAACTCCCCCCGCACGACTTCGAGCACGCGGTCCGCCTGCTCGCCGACCGCAAGCGCCGCGTCACCCTCGTCGGCGGCCGGTTCACCCACCTCCTCGCGCAGTACCTCGGCCTGCACCTGATGCAACTGCGGGACGACGTACGGTTCCTGCCGGACCGCGACGTCGAACGCACCGCCGTCCTGGCCGCGTTGAGCCGGCGGGACGTGCTGGTCGTCTTCGACTACCGCCGCTACGAGGCGGACGCGACCACCCTCGCCGCGCTCGTCCAGGAACACGGCGGCAAGGTCGTCCTGTTCACCGACACCTGGCTCTCGCCCGCCGCCCCGCACGCCGAGGTCGTCCTGCCGAGCCGGGTCGCCGCGCCCTCGCCGTACGACAGCCTCGTTCCCACCCTCGCCGTCCTCGAGACGGTCGTCGCCGGCGTGATCACCGCGCTCGGGGACGACGCCCGCCGCCGGATGCAGCACGGCGAGGACATCGCCCGGCGCGCCGGTCTGTACTGACCCGGCGGGGTGACCTGCGGACCGGACGCGTTTCGCGTACTCCGGGAGGGGGACTGGGCATCTCATGGGAAACTACGACAACTCGATCACCGTGGCCGTCGCCCCCGACCGCCTCTTCTCCTACCTCGCCGACGTCGAGAACCTGCCGGCCTACCTCCCCCGCCTCACCTCGGCGCACGCCCACGACGGCGACCAGGTCACCGTCACCGCCCACATCGACCCCCCGGACGCCCCCGAGCGGGACGTGAAGGGCGAGGCCTGGATCCACGTCCTGGAGCAGGGCAAGACCCTCGAATGGGGCGCCGCCGGCCCCCACGACTACGGCGGCCGCCTCCACGTCTCCCCCGCCGACACCCCCGACTCCTCCCGTCTCTCCGTCGAACTCCACACCCGCCGCGTCGAGGGCGAGCAGGTCGACGAGGGCCTCCAGGAGGCGCTGACCGGCATCAAGTCGGCGGTGGAGTCCGCGGAGCGGTAGCACGCGAACCCGCTGGTCGGCGGGGTGGCACCGATGATATGAACACGGCGTGATCACCACACCGGACGTCGACGACATGCCGCGGTGGGCCGAAGGGCGCTCCACCGCCGTCCGCCCCGCCGTCGCCCTCCCCCGACCCCGCGCGGTCCGCACCGGTCGCCGTGCCGGCCCCGTCGCCCTCCTCCGCGCCCGGGGGCGCGGAGTGACGCGCGGCGCGCGGGCCTCACGAGGAGCCGCGGCTCTGCTGCTCTGCGCCGGGGCCGCGCTCGCCGGCTGCTCGTCCGGCGCGGACGGACCGCAGGAGCAGGGGTACGGGGGGCCGACGCTGCCGGCCCGGAGCGCGTCCGACCCGTCGACCAAGTGGGAGGAGGGGCCGTCCGCACCCGCGACGCAGAA
Source organism: Streptomyces sp. NPDC060194 (assembly GCF_042728285.1). NCBI lineage: Bacteria > Bacillati > Actinomycetota > Actinomycetes > Kitasatosporales > Streptomycetaceae > Streptomyces > Streptomyces sp. NPDC060194. Next base: position 8,707 of record NZ_JBHWZH010000136.1, read on the forward strand.
GCCGTACCCGTTCGACATCAACACCCACTGCGGTATCAAGTGGGTCCGATTCGGCGACCGCTGGTGGGTGCTCGACACGGTCTTCCCGGGTGTGGAGCACGTGCGGGGCGAGCGGCCGGACCCCTACGACCAGAGGATCGAGGGGTACATGACCCTGATCGATCCGAAGACGGCGAACTTCGACGCGGCGGGGCTCCCCACGATGCAGTTCGTCCCGGCGAAGGAGGACCCGCCCGGGTGCGCGTGAACGGGGTCGGCTTGACCTTCGCACCGTGACAAGGTCTTGGGTGGGGTGCGGAGGTGGTGCGGATGGCCGGGTGGACGGTCGAGGACGCGTTGGCGGACGGCCGGGCGGAGGTGCGGTTGCGCGCGGCGTTGGACACGGGGGCGCGGCCGGAGGCGCGGTACGTGGGTGTACTGGTGGCGCGGTGCGCGGTGGAGCCCGCATTCGAGGTGCGGGAGGTGCTGACGTGGGCGATCACGCGGCACCCGGCGGAGGCCACCGTGCCGCTGCTGATGGCGGAGGTGCGGTCGGGGGGCGCGCAGGCGCGGAGTCAGGCACTGCACACCCTGTCGAAGATCGGGGACCCGCGCGGGTGGGAGGTGATCACCGCCAAGGTGCTGGCGGACGCGGACGACGAGGTGGCGCGGAGCGCGTGGCGGGCGGCGACCGCGCTCGTTCCCGACGGCGAGAAGGGCCGGCTGGCAACGGAGTTGACGGCACAGCTGGGCCGCGGCGGTCACGACACGCGGCGGAGCCTGAGCCGGGCGCTGGTGGCGCTGGGTGACATGATCCTTCCGTCGCTGCGGCACGCGGCGGCGCACGCCGATCCCGACGTCCGCGCCCACGCGCTCGCCACGGAACGGCTCCTCGCGGACCCCGAGGCCGGGTTCGCGTCCCTGATCGAGGAGGCGAAGCGTGCGGTGGCGCTCCACGGACGCGGCCCCGGGGGCTGACGGCCCGTGCTGATCGGCGAGGTCGCCCGGCGGTCCGGGGTCAGCGCCCGCATGCTGCGGCACTACGACGCGCTGGGCCTGGTGCGCCCGACGGACCGCACCGGCGGCGGGTACCGGGAGTACGCGGCCGAGGACGTGGCCCGCCTCCTGCACGTCGAGAGCCTGCGGTCGCTCGGCCTGTCCCTGCAGGATGTCGGGCGCGCGCTGGACGAACCGGGGTTCGCCCCGTCCGGGGTCCTCACCGACCTGATCCGGCGGACGCGGGAACGCATCGCCGGGGAGACGGAGCTGCTGACCCGCCTGTGCCGCATCGACGCCGCGGGTCCGGCCGGCTGGGACGACGTCCTGCACGTCGTCGCCCTGCTCCGGGCGCTGCGCTCACCGGACCCGGACCGGCGCCAGCGCGCCGCCCTGGACGCGGCCGAGGCCCCCGTCGAGGCACTCGTGGAGGCGGTGCTGCGCGAGGCGGACCCGGTCGTCGCCGGCGCCCTGCGCTGGGCGCTGGCGCGGTCGACCGCCGACGCCTGCGCGCCCCTGGCGCGCGGTCTCGCCGCGGCGGACCCGGCCGTCCGCGTCCGCGCCGTCCTGGCGCTCGCCGAGCTCCCGGGCGGCGCGGCGACGTCCGCGCTGCGCGACGCCCTGCGCGATCCCGACCTCGCCGTCCGGCGTCGCTCGGCCCTCGCCCTGGGCGCCCGCGGCGTCCCGTCCGCGATCCCTGTCCTCGTCGACATGGTCGCCGACGCGGCCAACGACGTCGACGCCGCCGACGCCCTGAGCGCGCTGGCGGCCCGCCCCGCCGCCGCCCGCCGCATCGCCGCCGCCCTCGCCGCCCGCCTCGCGCCCACGCCCGCCGGCACCCCGCAGCCCCCCGCCGTCCGCCGCCGCCTCACCCAGGCCCTCGCCGACATCCCGGGCCCGGACGCGACCGCCGCCCTCGACCGGCTGTCCGGCGACGAGGACCCCGGCGTGGCGCTGACGGCGGCGTACATCCTGCGCCTGCGGGCGCAGGGATAGGGGGGTGAAGGCCGGGCCCCGCGGCCTGGCCCGGCCTGCCTCGGGAGGCCTCAGCGTCCGGTCCGCTGCGGCACCCCCCACGGGTTCGCGTCGCGCAGCGGCTCCGGGAGTAGTGCGTCGGGGAGGTTCTGGTAGGCGACCGGCCGCTGCCAGCGGGCGACGGCGGTGGCTCCGACGCTGGTGTGCAGGGGGCTGGTGGTGGCGGGCCAGGGGCCGCCGTGGTGCATGGCGCGGGTGACGGCGACCCCGGTGGGCCACTCGTTCCAGATGAGGCGGCCGGCGCGCAGGACGGACCAGACCCCGCGGGCCGTCTCCACGTCGGCGGGCTCGCCCTCGACGCCGTGGACGGCCGCGGTGAGGGTGCCCGGCAGCGTGCGCAGGGTGGCGAGGAGGTCGTCGGCGGAGGCGTAGGTGACGAGCACGGAGGCCGGGCCGAAGCACTCGCGCAGCAGCTCCGGGTGGGCGCGCAGGTCGTGCGCGGTGACGGTGAGCAGGGCGGGGGCCGGGTCGGGCCCCGCGGCCCCGGGGGTGACGGCGTGCACGGCGGGGTGCGCGGCCAGTTCGGCGAGCGTGGCGGTGTAGGCGTCGGCGATCCAGGGGCCGAGCAGGGGTCCCGCGCCCGCAGCGCCGAACGCCCGGGCGAGGGGCGCGTCCAGACCGTGCCCCTCGGGGAGGAAGAGCAGGCCGGGCTTGGTGCACAGCTGCCCCTGGCTGCGGGTGACCGACCCGGTGAACCCCTCCACCAGCTCCGGCCCGCGGGCGGCGAGCGCGGCCGGGGTGACCACCACCGGGTTCAGCGAGCCGAGTTCGCCGTAGAACGGGACGGGGTCCGGTCGGCCGGCGGCGAGGTCGAAGAGCGCGCGGCCGCCGGCGGTCGAGCCGGTGAACCCGACGGCCTGGATCACCGGGTCGGTGACCAGCGCCTGACCGGCCTCCCGGCCGTGGACGACGGTGAGCGCGCCCGGCGGCAGCACCTCGGCGGCGAGGTCGACGGTCAGGTCGGTGAGCCGGGGGTGGCCCTCGTGCGCCTTCACCACCACCGGGCAGCCGGCCGCGAGCGCGCTCGCGGTGTCCCCGCCGAGGACGGAGAACGCGAACGGGAAGTTCGACGCGGTGAACACGGCCACCGGCCCGAGCGGCACGAGCATCCGGCGCACGTCCGGGCGCGAGGCCAGGACGGCGTCGGCGTCCGCCGGGTCGATCATGACGTCGAGGGCGGAGCCCTCCTCGGCGATCTCCGCGAACATCTGCAACTGCACCCGCGTGCGCAGGACTTCGCCGTACAGCCGCGTCTCCCCGAGGTGCGTCTCCTCGTCGGCGAGGGCGACCAGGTCGTCGGTGTGGTCGTGCAGCACGCCGGCGAGCGCGCGCAGGAGCGCGCCCCGCTCCCCGGGGGGCAGCGCGGCGAGGACGGGGGCCGCGGCGCGGGCGGCGTCGGTGGCGGAGGGGACGGACGGTGTGGACGAGGGCATGGTCTTCTCTCGGTTCGCAGGTCGGAACGGATCGCGGCGGCGGGCAGGCCCCGCGGCCGGGTGGTCGGAACGGGCTGCACGGCCCGTGCGGACGTCGGAGCGCGAGCAGGTCGGCCTGCGCGGCGGCGGTCCGGCGTATCGCGTGCGGCGGTACGGCCACGTCGCCGCGGTGGCCGGGCGGGGGCGAGCGGGGCCGGTGGTCCGGGACGCCGGCACCTGACCCGCGCCAACCCCGCGCGCATCGCTCAGACGCCACCCCCCGCCGCCATCTCCAGCAGCTCCGCCAGGTGCACGGCCCGCACCCGCGACCTCCGCCGCCGCAGCCCGGTCCGCACCTGGCGCAGGCAGCCGGGGTTGACGGCGACGACGAGGTCGACGCCCGCGGCCTCGATCTCGTCGACCTTCGCCGCGAGGATGCGCCGCGACTCCCGCGGCCGCAGCAGGGAGTAGGTCCCGGCGGCCCCGCAGCAGGTACCGGCCGACGGCAGCTCGACGTACTCGGCGACGCGGGCGATCAGGTCGCGCGGCGGCTGCCGCACGCCGAGGCCGTTCGCCAGGTGGCAGGAGTCCTGGAGGGCGACGCGGGCCCGGCGCCCGTCGATCCGCACCTCGCCGCGGACGCCGCCCCTGTCGGCGACGTGCTCGGAGAGTTCGCGCACCCGGTCCCTGCCGAGCACGGACGCGAGGTGCGCGGCGCACCCGCCGGAGGTGGTGACGAGGGTGCCCGGCAGGTCCTCGCCGAGCCGGCGGGCCAGCCGCTCGCCGGTCGCGGTGTCGCCGTTGTGGGCGTGCAGCGCGCCGCAGCAGCCCTGGCCGGGCGGGACGGTGAGCCCGGGATCGAGGGCGAGGGCGGCCCGGCTCACCCCGGGGAAGAGGGCGCGCTCGAAGCAGCCGAGGACGAGGGAGCCGGCAGCCTCCGCAGATCCGGCAGCTCCCGCAGAGCCTGGCACCCCCGCAGAGCCCGCGACCCTGGCAGAGCCCGCGACCCCGGCAGGGCCCGCGGCCCCGGCAGACCCGGCAGCCCCCGCAGATCCGGCAGCCCCCGAGGTCTCCGCAGCCCGCGCCGGGCCGGCAGGCCCCGCACCGGCCCCCGCGCCCGCGCGCGCCCTCCGCCCGGCCCCCGCCCCCCGTACCCGCCCGACGACCCGCCACACCCCCCGCAGCCCGGCCGCCGCCATCAGCGCCCGCGCGAGCAGCGGCCGGTGCCGCCCCCGCCACTGGTGGTCGCGCCACTGCTCCAGGAGCTGCCCGTACTCCACACCCGCCGGGCAGACCGGCTCGCACGCCCGGCAGCCCAGGCACTGCGAGGCCTGCTCCCGCAGGGTCGGGTCGTCCGGTCCGAGGTCGCCGACCTGGAGCGCGCGCATCAGGTTGATCCGGCCCCGGGGCGACGACGCCTCGTCGCCGGTCGCCGCGTAGGTGGGGCAGGCGGGCAGGCAGAAGCCGCACGAGATGCAGCGGGAGAGGAGGCCGGGGTCGAGGACGGGCCCCTGGTGGTCGGTCATGATCCCAGCTTTCCGGGGTTGAGGATGCCGGCCGGGTCGAACGCCGCCTTCATCCGGCGCAGCAACGCGACCTGGTCGGAGCCGAGTTGGGAGGTGAGGTAGGGGAGTTTCGCCGCGCCGACGCCGTGCTCGCCGGTGATGGTGCCGCCCAGGTCGATCGCGGCGGCGAAGACGTCGGCGAAGGCGCGCTCCACCCGTGCGATGCCCTCGGTGTCGTCGCGGGACTCCACCACGCAGGTGGGGTGGAGGTTGCCGTCGCCGGCGTGGCCGAAGGTGGCGACGGTGACGCCGTGCCGGTCGGCGATCGCGTCGATCCGGTCCACCATCTCGGCGATGCGCGGCCGGGGGACGCTGGCGTCCTCAAGGACGGTCAGCTCGCCGAGCCGGGAGAGGGCGGGCAGGGCGCAGCGGCGGGCGGCGAGCAGCGCCTCGGCCTGCGCGACGTCGGCCGCGGTGGTGACGTCGAGGGCCCGGTGGGCGATGCAGATGTCGCCGATGCGCTCCAACGCCCGTGCGACGGCGTCCGGTTCGCCGTCGTCGCCGAACAGGAGCAGGGCGCCGGCGTCGGTGCGCAGGCCGAGGTGGGCGAAGTCCTCGACGGCCCGGACGCAGGCCCGGTCGAGGAACTCCAGGGTGGCGGGGAGCAGTCCGGCCGCGATGACCGCGGCGACGGCCCGCCCGGCGGCGGCGAGGTCGGGGAAGTAGGCGACGCCGGTCCCGGCGGCCGCGGGGGCGGGCCGCAGGGCGAGGACGGCCTCGGTGACGACGGCGAGGGTTCCCTCGGAGCCGGTGAGCAGGCGGGTGAGGTCGTAGCCGGCGACGTCCTTGTGGAGCCGGCCGCCGGTGCGGATCACCTCGCCGGTGGGCAGGACGGCCTCCAGGCCGAGGACGTGGTCGCGGGTGACGCCGTACTTCAGCCCGCGCAGCCCGCCCGCGTTGGTGGCGATCGTGCCGCCGATCGTCGCGACGGTGCGGCTGCCGGGGTCGGGCGCCCACAGCAGGTTCTCGCGGGCGGCCGCCGCGGCGAGGGCGGCGCTGGTGACGCCGGGCTGGACGCGGGCCAGGAGTTCGGCGGGCGCGATCTCCAGAACGCGGTCGAGCCGGGTGAGGACGAGGACGACGCCGCCCTCGGAGGCGACGGTGGCGGCGCACAGGTTGGACCCGGCGCCGCGCGGGATCACGGGGACGCCGTGCCGGGTGGCGAGCGCGAGGACGGCGGCGACCTCGGCGGTGTCCGCGGGGAACACGACGGCGTCGGGCCGGGCGTGGAACAGCGGCGTCGCGTCCCGGCTGTAGGGGACGAGGTCGCCGTCCGTCTCGCGGTAGTGGTCGGGGCCGACGACCGACCGCAGGGCCGCTCGTACGGTGGCGTGCATGGGGGTCTCCTCACGGCGGGCCCCCGCGCGCACCGGTGCGGTG
>NZ_JBHWZH010000137.1:0-1304 GCF_042728285.1 Streptomyces sp. NPDC060194
GTGGGTGTGGGGGCGCGTCGCGCCCCCACTGCCTGCACTCGGCGACGGTGGGAGGGCGGGGGTGGGCGTGGGTGCCCCCGCAGCGACGAAGGAGCGAGGAGGGGCCCCGACCGGCCCGCCCGGCCCCCCCACGGGGACGGCGCCCTGTCGGCGCATGCCCACGCAGGTGGTGTGCGGTAGACGCCGGCGCCCGCAGGGCGCTGTCACGACGACCGGTCCGCACGCGACCCCGCCCCGCGAGGCCCGCGGAACCGTCGGGCGGGTGTGCGCGTCGTCCGCGGCATGCGCAGCGTGGAGGGGACGGCGAAGACGGCGACGAGCACGTGGGGACGCGTGGTGGTCGCCTTGGGCGCGGCGCTGGCCGTCGTGCTCGTCGCGCCCGCCGCGATCCCGAACGTGGGCCTGCGACTCGGCAGCCTGGTCGAGACGTTCCGCCCCTGGCTCGGTCTCGGAGTCTTCGTGCTGCTGGCCGTCGTCCTGGCCCGCCGCTCGCGGCTCACACTCGCGGCCGTCGCCCTGCCCGCGGCGACCTGGCTCGTGGTGTTCGGCCCGGAACTCCGCCCGGAGCAATCCGGAACCGGCCTCGTCGTCGCCCAGCACAACGTCAGCGACGTGAACCCGGACCCCGCCGAAACGGCGAAGGCGCTGCTCACGGCGGGTCCCGACCTGGTCGCCCTGCAGGAGCTGACCCCCGCCGCCCTTCCCGCGTACCGGAAGGCCCTCGACCCGACCCTGCCGCACCACGCGACCGAGGGGACGGTCGGTCTGTGGTCGGCGTATCCGCTGAGCGACGTCCGCCCCGTCGACATCAGACCCGAGGGCGTCCCCGCCGGCTGGAACCGCGGCCTGCGCGCGACGGCGGCGACCCCGGACGGCCCCGTGGCCGTGTACGTCGCCCACCTGCCCTCCGTCCGTTTCGGCGCGACCGGCTTCGGAACCGACCGCCGCGACGAGAGCGCGCAACTCCTGGCGCGCGCACTGGAGGAGGAACCCCTGCCCCGCACGATCCTCGCCGGCGACCTCAACAGCACCGCCGACGACCGCGGCCTCGACCCTGTCCTCGACCAGGCCGCCCCCGCCCCCGCTCGCAGCTTCGGCTTCACCTGGCCGGCCGCGTTCCCCCTGGCCCGCATCGACCACGTCCTCGCCCGCGAAGCCACCGTCACCACGACCCACACCGTCCGCACTTCGAGCGACCACCGCGCCCTGATCGCCCACGTCCGCCCCTGACCCCGCCGGACGGCGACCCGCCGCCCCCCGACCGCCCGGGCGACACCCCTGCCCCGCACGGACCGCGGCGGAGG
>NZ_JBHWZH010000137.1:1404-15060 GCF_042728285.1 Streptomyces sp. NPDC060194
CGACTGCGCCCGCCGAGCGACCAACGCGTCCTGGTCGCTCGCGTCCGCCTCTGACCTCGCCGGGCGGGACCAGCGGAACCTCCGGCCGCCCGGGCGACACCCCCGCCCCGCACGGACCGCGGTGGAGGCGACTGCGCCCGCCGAGCGACCAACGCGTCCTGGTCGCTCGCGTCCGCCTCTGACCTCGCCGGGCGGGACCAGCGGAACCTCCGGCCGCCCGGGCAGCACCCCCGCCCCGCACGGACCGCGGCGGAGGCGACTGCGCCCGCCGAACGACCACCGCGTCCTGACCGCTCGCGTCCGCCCACGACCCCCGCCGGGACGGCGACCCGCGGAGGCCCGGCCGCACGGGCGACCCCCCACCCGTACGGACCCGGCAGGAGGCGGCCCCGCAGTAAAGGGGTCCGGGGGCCCGTCGTCAACCCCTCGCGCGCCCCCACTCGCGTTCAAGAAGTGAACGCATAACGGCCAGATCACGGTTGGTAGTTGGGCCCCTGCCAATCCTGCCGTGAACTCTTGACGGCGCGATGACAGCCCGATTAACTCACCGCACCACCGCCGGTACCGGTTCCGGGACCGGTACCGGGAGCGCTCTCAAGACGCGTTCCCGGGACCTCGCACCACCCCCGCCTCCCCGCCGGAGGCGACCCCGTACCACCCATCCGTCCTCAACGTGGAGGCATTTCGATGCGTGTCACCATTGCCGACGTCGCCCGCGCGGCCGGCGTCAGCAAGACGACCGTGTCGCGGGTGCTCAACACCAAGGGCGAGGTGGACCGCACGACCGCCTCCCGCGTTCGTGAAGTGATCGATCAACTGGGGTACGTCCCCAGCTCCCGGGCCGTCGATCTGGCGCGGGGGAGCAGCCGGACGGTCGGCATGCTCGTGCCGTCGCTGACCTGGCCCTGGATGGGCGAGGTGCTGCAGGGCGTCGTCGACACCGTCGAGGCCGCCGGGTACGGGCTGCTGCTGTTCACGTTCAACCGCGGTACGGAGTCGCTGGAACGTTTCACCAGCCAGGTCTCCGCCCGCGCCTTCGACGGCCTCGTGGTCGTCGAGCCCGAGAACACCCTGGACGCCATCACCACGATGTACCGCCAGGGCCTGCCGGTCGTGCTGATCGACGACCGGGGGCACCACCCCGAGTTCCCGTCCGTCGTGACCACCAACCGCGAGGGAGGGGCGTCCGCGGCCCGCCACCTGGTCGCCCTGGGCCGTTCGAAGCCGCTGGTCGTGACCGGCCCCGAGCACTTCGGGTGCGTCCGGGACCGGCTCGGCGGATTCGCCGAGGTCCTGCCGCCGGCCCGGGTCGTCACCGGCGACTTCACCCAGGAGTCGGGACACCGCGCGGTCCACCGGCTCCTCGACGAGCAGACCCCCTTCGACTCCGTCTTCGCGCACAACGACCTCAGCGCCGCGGGGGCGCTGCGGGCGCTGCGCGAGGCGGGCCGCTCCGTGCCGGACGACGTCGCCGTGATCGGCTTCGACGACATCGACCTCGCCGCGCACACCGAACCTCCGCTCACCACCGTCCGCCAGCCCACCCGGGCGATGGGGGAGACGGCGGCGCGGATGCTCCTCACCCATCTCGGCGGCACGGCGGCGCAGGACGAGCGCGCCGTGCTGCCCACCGAACTGGTCGTCCGCCGCTCCACCGCACACGCACCTCACGCACCACGGCCGGTGTCCGGTCCGGCGGCCGTGGTCGGGGACGGGGACGGGGCCGGGTCCGCCCCGGACCCGCTCGCGGCCCCCGTCGCCCGCCGCACCGGACCCGCGCCTCATCCGGCCGCCTGAAGCACCACCGGCACGTCCGCGGCACGAACCGATCCACTCCTTCTCGCAGTTGACCATGGAGTCGCCATGAGCCCGACCCGCTCCACCCGCCACCGCAAGCTCCAGGTGCTTGCCGCCGCGACCGCCGTCGTCGCGCTGGCCGCCGGATGCTCCGACGCCAACTCGAAGAACAACCAGGAGGACCGCAAGGCCGGGGCCGCCACCGGGGTTCTGAACATCGGCATGCCGAACGGGCCGCAGACCAACAACAGCAACCCGTTCCTCGGCACCTCCGCGGCCAACTCGCTCGGCTACCGCAACGTCATGTACGAGCCCCTCGTCATGACCAACCCGATCAAGCCGGCCGAGAAGGGCAAGCCCTGGCTCGCCTCCGCGTGGACGTGGTCGGACAACTTCACCAAGGTCGAGTTCACGGTCACGGACAAGGCGAAGTGGTCGGACGGCAAGCCGCTGACCGCCGAGGACGTCGCCTTCACGTTCCAGATGATCAAGGACAACAAGGCGATCAACGGCAACGGGATCGCCTACGACGGCATCGAGTCGTCCGGGGACAAGGTCACGCTGACCTTCAAGGAGTCCCAGTTCGTCAACCAGAACAAGATCGTCTCGACGTTCGTCGTGCCGAAGCACATCTGGTCGAAGGTCAAGGACCCGGCGACCGAGCCCAACCGCAAGCCGATCGGCTCGGGCCCCTACGTCCTGAAGACGTTCACCCCGCAGACCACCACGCTGGTCGCGGCCCCCTCGTACTGGAAGGGCGAGACCAAGGTCAAGGAGCTGCGCTACACGTCGTACAACGACAACAGCGCGCAGACCACGGCGCTCGCCAGCGGCAAGTCGGAGTGGTCCTTCGTCTTCCTGCCGGACTTCAAGAAGCTGTACATCGACAAGGACCCGGAGAACCACAAGCTGTGGTTCCCCTCCGGTCTCGGCATCCACGGGCTGTGGTTCAACACCACGAAGAAGCCCTTCGACGACGTCGCGATCCGCCGCGCCATGGAGATGGTCGTCGACCGCCACGCCATCCACATCCAGGCGCAGGCCACCCTCTACCCGGAGATCACCAACAAGACCGGCATCCCGCAGCCGGCCGGTGAGCCCTTCCTCGCCCCGGAGTACAAGGACGCCAAGACCACGGTCGACGTCGAGGGCGCCAAGAAGGTCCTCAAGGACGCCGGCTACAAGCTCAAGGGCGGCAAGCTGCTCGACAAGAGCGGCAAGCCGATCACCCTCACGCTGACCGACCCGGCCGGGTGGAACGACTACATCACCGGTCTGCAGATGATGGCCGAGAGCTGGAAGGAGCTCGGCATCGAGGCCAAGGTCAAGACGCAGACCGCCGAGGCCTGGACCTCCGACGTCTCCAACGGCAAGTTCGACGCCACGCTGCACTGGACGAACAGCGGCGCGACCCCGTACGACCTGTACCAGAACGTCATGGACGGCGAGCTGCTGCAGCCCATCGGCAAGGCCGCCCAGCTCGGCAACTTCGGCCGCTTCGACAGCCCCGAGGCGACCAAGGCGCTCAAGGAGTACGCGAACGCCGCCGACGACTCGGCCCGCACCACGGCGCTCAACACCCTGCAGAAGATCTTCGTGGAGCAGGTCCCGATGATCCCGACCGCCGCGGCCCCGATCGGCGCGGAGTACTCGACGAAGAACTGGGTCGGCTGGCCCGACGAGTCCAACCCCTACGGCTCGCCGCAGCCCACCCAGCAGAACGCCCTGGAGATCGTGCTCAACCTCAAGCCCGCCAAGAAGTAGGCCTGAGCGCCGCCGGGCCCCGTCCACCGCGACGGGGTCCGGCGGCGGAGCATCCGCCAGCGAGTGACGCAGTCGAGAGTCAGTGAGACGAGGGGCCGGCCATGACCACCACCACCGAACCGGTGACCGACCGAGAGACCGTGCTCGAAGCACGGGGGGTCACCAAGCACTTCCCCGTACGGCGCACGCTGAAGGACACCCTGACGCGCAGCAGGTGCACCGTGCACGCCGTCGACGACGTGTCGCTGCTGCTGCGCCGCGGGACCGTGACCGCCCTGGTGGGCGAGTCGGGGTCGGGGAAGTCGACCGTCGCCCGGCTGCTCTCGCAGCTCTACCCGCTCACCGGCGGGGAGATCCTGCTGGACGGGAAGCCGGTGAAGGCGGGCCGTGGCCGGTCCTTCCGCACCTACGTGAAGCAGGTGCAGCTGATCTTCCAGGACCCGTTCGCGTCGCTCAACCCGGTGCACACCGTGCGCTACCACCTGACCCGCTCGCTGCGGATCCACGGCCGGGCCGGGAACTCCGCGGAGGAGCTGGAGCAGGCGCTCGCCGCCCTGCTCGAGCGCGTCCAGCTCACGCCGGCGGACCGGTACGTCGACAAGTTCCCGCACGAGCTGTCCGGCGGGCAGCGCCAGCGCGTGGCGATCGCCCGCGCGCTCGGCGCGGACCCGAAGGTGCTGCTCGCGGACGAGCCCGTCTCGATGCTGGACGTCTCCATCCGGCTCGGCGTGCTCAACCTGCTGCGGGACCTCAAGGAGCGCCTGAACCTGGCGATCCTGTACATCACCCACGACATCGCCTCCGCGCGCTACTTCGCTGACACCACCCTGGTGATGTACGCGGGCCGCGTCGTCGAGGGCGGGGACAGCGAGACCGTCACCCAGCGGCCCGCGCACCCCTACACCCAGCTCCTGATCGCCTCGGCGCCCGACCCCGAGCGGGTCGCCTCGGAGGCGGACATGGAGGAGACCGGAAGCGGCGAGCCGCCCTCACTGATCGCCCCGCCGGGCGGCTGCCGCTTCCACCCCCGCTGCCCCAAGGCCATGGAGCGCTGCTCCACCGAACTGCCCCCGCGCTTCGAGCTCGACGGCGGCCAGTGGGCGGCGTGCTGGCTGTACGACGACCAGCCGGTCGTCGACGCCCCCGAGGCCGTCACCCCGACCCCCGCCACGGTCCCGGCCGCGGACGCCCCGGCCGGCGAGGTCCCGGCCGGCGACGCGCCGGTGGGCGACACCGACGGTCCCACCGAAGAGAAGGGCGCGGCGAAGTGAAGTACCTGCTGCAGCGGTTCGTCTTCTACGCGATCACCGCGTGGGCCGCGATCACCATCAACTTCCTCATCCCCCGGCTGATGCCCGGCGACCCCGTGCAGTCGCTGATCTCGCGCTTCCAGGGGCAGTTGGACACCGACGCCATCGAGTCGCTCAAGGCGCTCTTCGGCCTCGACAAGGAACTGACCCTCTGGCAGCAGTACACCGACTACTGGGGCCAGCTCTTCCAGGGCAACCTGGGCCTGTCCTTCACCTTCTTCCCCACGCCCGTCAGCGAGGTCATCAGCTCCTCGCTGCCCTGGACGCTCGCCCTGGTCGGCACGACCACCCTGCTGAGCTTCCTCATCGGCACCGGCATCGGCATCTACACCGGCTGGCGGCGCGGCAGCTGGATGGACAGCCTGCTGCCCGTCACGACCTTCATCTCGTCCATCCCGTACTTCTGGCTCGGCCTCATCGCCATCGCGCTCTTCGCGGTCAAGTGGCCGATCCTCCCCGAGGCCTTCGGGTACGACTCGTCGCTGGTCATCGCCTTCGACTGGCCGTTCATCTCCAGCGCGCTCTACCACGCGGTGCTGCCCGGCGTGACGATCATCCTCAGCGCGGTCGCCGGCTGGATCCTCGGCATGCGCAACATGATGGTCACCGTCACCAGCGAGGACTACGTGATGGTCGCCCAGGCCAAGGGCCTCAAGGAGCGCCGGGTGATGTTCTCCTACGCCGCCCGCAACGCGATCCTGCCGAACATCTCCGGCTTCGCGCTCTCCCTGGGCTTCATCGTCGGCGGCACGCTGCTCGTGGAGATGGTCTTCAGCTACCCCGGCATCGGCTACCAGCTCTTCCAGGCCGTCAACGCCAAGGACTACCCGCTCATGCAGGGCGTCTTCCTGATCATCACGCTCTCCGTGCTCGTCGCGAACCTGTTCGCCGACATCGTGTACCTGCTCCTCGACCCGCGCACCCGGAAGGAGGCCTGAGCCGGCCATGGCCCTCACCGCCACCGACGCCGTCCTCGACGTCACCGAGGCCCCCGCGCCGACCTCCCGGCGCAGGAGCAGCCTGCGCTTCCTGCGGGGCGGCAAGACCCGCACCGGGCTGCTGATCCTCGGCTTCTTCGTGCTCCTCGCGATCATCGGCCCCTGGATCGCGCCCTACGACCCCGACGCGATGAGCGACGAACTGCTCCAGCCGCCGTCGTGGGACCACTGGTTCGGCACCACCCAGACCGGCCAGGACGTGCTCTCCCAGATCCTCGTCGGCACCCGGGGCGTGCTCGTCGTGGGCTTCGTCGCCGGCGCGCTCGCCACCCTGCTCTCAGTGATCATCGGCGTCAGCGCCGGCTTCATGGGCGGCATCGTCGACGAGCTGCTCTCCGGCCTCAGCAACGTCTTCCTGGTCATCCCCGCGCTGCCGCTGATCATCATCATCGCCAGCTTCGTGCCCGACTCCGGGGACCTCCTGATCGCCGTCGTCGTCGCCCTGACCGCCTGGGCCTGGGGCGCCCGCGTGCTGCGCGCCCAGACGCTGTCGCTGCGCCGGCGCGACTACGTCGAGGCGGCGCGCGCGACGGGCGAGCCGACCTGGCGGCTGATCTGCTTCGAGATCATGCCAAACCTGACGGCCGTCATCGCCTCGGGCTTCGTCGGCACCGTCATCTTCGCGATCCTCCTGGAGATCACCCTCGCCTTCGTCGGCGTCGCGGACATCTCCAACTGGAACTGGGGCACTGTGCTCTTCTGGGCCCAGTCCAGCCAGGCCCTCGGCCAGGGCGCCTGGTGGTGGTTCGTGCCGCCCGGCCTGTTCATCGCGCTGCTCGGCACCTCGCTCTCGCTGATCAACTTCGGCATCGACGAGTTCATCAACCCCCGGCTGCGCACCGAGACCGGCGCGGACCGCAAGGTCCGGATGCGGGTCGGCTTCACCCCCGTCGCCCGCCGCGAGCACCCGGCCGCGGAGGGCGGCCCCGAGGGCTCCGTCCCCGCGCAGGGCGCGCCCGTCGACCCGCTCGACCCGGAACTCGCCGGCTTCACCCCGGTCCTGCGCAAGCCCGCCGCCGCGCACGCCGCCGAGAACGCCTCGGGCAACGGCTCGGCCCCGGCCGCATCCGCCGCGGTCGAGGAGCCCGCGGCCGCGCACGGGAAGCCGGCACCCGCCGGGGAGCCGGAGCCGTCCGCCGAAGAGTCCGACACCGCCGCCGCCCGCGCGGAGAAGAAGGAGGCCGGCGCGTGACCAGCACCAGCACCGCGACCAGCAACGGCTCGGCGGTCCCCGCGGCCCCCCGCGCCAAGGAGCCCGTCCTCAGCATCAGGAACCTCTACGTCGACTACGGCACCGGCGACGACGCCGTCACCGCCCTGCGCGACGTCGACCTCACCCTGCACCGCGGGGAGGTCCTCGGCCTCGCGGGGGAGTCCGGCTCGGGCAAGTCGACGCTCGCCTACGCCGTGACCCGGCTGCTCTCGCCGCCCGGCGTGATCACCGGCGGCGACGTCGTCTACCACCAGCGCGACGGCGACGACCTCGACATCCTCTCCCTGACCCCTCAGCAGCTGCGGGCGTTCCGCTGGCAGGAGCTGTCGATCGTCTTCCAGGGGGCGATGAACTCCCTGAACCCGGTCCACACCGTCCACTCGCAGCTCACCGACGTGCTCCAGGCCCACCGCCCGGAGATGAGCAAGGCCGACCGCACGGCGCGGGCCGAGGAGCTGCTGAAGCTCGTCGGCATCGCCACCGACCGGCTCGGCTCGTTCCCGCACCAGCTCTCCGGCGGCATGCGGCAGCGCGTGATGATCGCGATGGCGCTCGCGCTGGAGCCCGAGATCGTCATCATGGACGAGCCGACCACCGCGCTCGACGTGGTGATGCAGCGTCAGATCCTGCGCCAGCTGGTCCGGTTGCGCGAGGAGCTGGGCTTCTCGGTCATCTTCATCACCCACGACATCTCGCTGCTCGTCGAGTTCTCCGACCGCATCGCGATCATGTACGGCGGGCGGATCGTTGAGGAGGCCGGCGCGGCCGACATCTACCGCGACTCGCAGCACCCCTACAGCGACGGCCTGCTGCACTCGTTCCCCGCGCTGCACGGCCCGCGCCGCGAGCTGACCGGCATCCCCGGCTCGCCGCCGCACCTGGCGGCGATGCCCAGCGGCTGCGCGTTCCACCCGCGCTGCCCGAAGGCGTTCGACCCGTGCGCCGCGAAGGTGCCCGTCCTCGCCGCCCCGGGCGGCCAGGGCGACCGGGCCGTCGCCTGCTGGCTGCACCACACGCCCTGACGACGGGCCCGGTCGGTACGGCCCGGGCCCCGGCGGGCCGTGCCCTCCGCGGCCCCGGGCCGTGCGGGCCGGGGCCCTCGGCCGCAGCGGCGGGGTGACCCCGCCCCGCCGGGGGAAGGGATCCCCCCGCGGCGACCGACCGCGTCAACTCGTCGAATCCACGCGCTCCTTGGAGAACACCTGATGACCCTCACCCCCGTACAGGCGCTCGCCCCGGCGGCCGTCACCGGCCTCCCCGCCGACTTCCGCTGGGGCGTCGCCACCTCCTCGTACCAGATCGAGGGCGCGGCGGCCGAGGACGGCCGGACGCCGTCGATCTGGGACACCTTCTGCCGGGTGCCCGGCGCGGTGCACCAGCGCGAGCACGGCGACGTGGCGTGCGACCACTACCACCGGATGCCCGAGGACGTGGAGCTGATCTCCTCCCTCGGCGTCGACACCTACCGCTTCTCGCTCGCCTGGCCGCGCATCCAGCCGCACGGCCGCGGCCCGGCGAACCAGAAGGGCCTGGACTTCTACAAGCGCCTCGCCGACGAGCTGCGCGCCAAGGGCATCACCCCCTGGATCACCCTCTACCACTGGGACCTGCCCCAGGAGCTGGAGGACGCCGGCGGCTGGCCGGTCCGCGACACCGCCTACCGCTTCGCCGAGTACGCCGAGCTGGCCTACGAGGCGCTCGGCGACCGCGTCGAGCACTGGACGACCCTGAACGAGCCCTGGTGCTCGGCCATGCTCGGCTACGCCTACGGCCTGCACGCCCCCGGCCGCCGCCACTTCGGCGACGGCATCCGCGCCGTCCACCACCTGCTGCTCGGCCACGGCCTGGCCGCCCAGCGGATCCGCGCGGCCGCCGAGGCCAAGGGCAACCCGCTGGAGCTCGGCATCACCCTCAACCTCGGCACCGCGACCCCCGAGACCGGCTCCGAGGCCGACCTGGCCGCCGTCCGCCGCGCCGACGGCCTCGGCACCCGGATCTACCTCGACCCGCTGGTCAGGGGCGTCTACCCGGCCGACGTGCTCGCGGACCTCGACCAGGTCGGCGCCCGCGTGCCCGTCGAGGCCGGCGACCTCGACATCATCGCCACCCCGATCGACGTGCTCGGCGTCAACTTCTACCGCGGTGCCGTCTTCTCCGGCGTCGACGAGCGGGGCGCCACCACCGACGCCGACGGGGTGCCGGTCACCCGCACCGTCGAGCGCGACCTGCCGCGCACGGCGATGGACTGGGAGATCACCCCCACCGAGCTGACCGACCTCCTCGTCCGCCTCCAGCGGGACTACGCCCTGCCGACCGTCATCACCGAGAACGGCGCCGCCTTCGACGACACCGTCGCCGCCGACGGCTCCGTCCCCGACGCCGACCGCACGGCCTACCTCCGCGACCACATCGCCGCCGTCGCCGCTGCGCGCGCCCAAGGGGCCGACGTACGGGGCTACTTCGCGTGGTCGCTGATGGACAACTTCGAGTGGGCGTACGGCTACGACAAGCGGTTCGGGATCGTGCGCGTCGACTACGACACGCAGGAGCGCACGCTCAAGGACAGCGCCAAGTGGTACCGCGACACGATCGCCCTGACCCGCGGGGAGACGAACGCGGGCTGACGGGGCGCGAGATGACCCGCCCGCCCGGGCCCTTCGGCCGGGGAACGCGGTGAAGCGGAGGGGGCGTAAGCGGCTGTTCGCCGCCTACGCCCCCTCCGTGGCGTTCCATCCCTGCTGCTGTAAAACGCGTTACAAGTGCCTCTCAACTGGGGGACTTTGTCCACTGGCAGACGCGCGTAGACATCGGGCACGCTACTCCTGCTCCACCGCACGGCGGGCCGGCCCCGGGCCGCCGCGCGGCGTACCGCCCGTTTCACCCGCACCGCCGAACCGTCCCGATCCGGAACCACGGTCACAGCAGGAGGAAACCCCTTCATGTCCCCGAATGCCCCGCAGCTCCCCACGTCCCTGCGGCCCCCCACCCTGCGGCTGCGCGCCGTCGTCACCGCGCTCGCCCTGGTGCTCGGCGCCTTCTTCGCCCCCGGCTTCGGCGTCCTGTCCGGCGCCTCGGACGCCCAGGCGGTCACCAAGATCAGCCACGCCACCGCGACCCAGATGTTCAGCTCGCGCGGCATCACCTGGTCGTCCTCGGGCAACTGCTCCGACTGGAACGTCTCCACCTGTACGTCGTTCACCAACCTGAACCTGGAGAGCGCCCAGGGCGCCCAGACCCTGAAGTCCGCCTCGGGTTGCGCGCTCAACATCACCGGCGGCACGGAGGTCGGCCACGCGAGCGGCACCTACTCGCACCGCAACGGCTACAAGCTCGACTACAGCAAGTACACCTGCCTCAACAACTACATCAAGAACACCTTCACCTACATCGGCGTCCGCGGTGACGGGGCCGGCCAGTGGCGCTCGGGCTCGGGCAACATCTACGCCGAGGAGGGCAACCACTGGGACGTCCTCTACTACAACTGCGGCGGCTGCTGACCCCACCGGGGCAGGCGCACACGACGACGGGCGGCACACCTCCACGGTGTGCCGCCCGTTCGCGTCGCGCCCGACGCCTACTTGTTCTTGATCGCCGAGATGTCGAACAGCAGCTTGATCTTGTCGCTGACCAGCACGCCGCCGGTCTCGAGCGCCGCGTTCCAGGTCAGGCCCCAGTCCGAGCGCTTGATGGTGGCGGTGCCCTCGAAGCCGGCACGCTCGTTGCCGAAGGGGTCGGTGGCCAGGCCGGCGAACTCCAGGTCGATGGAGAGCGGCTTGGTGACGCCCTTGATGGTGAGGTCGCCGGTGATCCGGTACGTCTCCTCGTCGAGCTGCTCCGCCGCGGTCGAGCGGAACGTCATCTTCGGGAACTGCTCGGCGTCGAAGAAGTCGCCGCTGCGCAGGTGGTTGTCGCGGTCGACCGCGCCGGTGTCGACGCTGGCGATCGTCACGTCGATGGTGGCGGTGGACTTCGCCGGCTCGCCGCCGTCCAGGTGCAGCGCGCCCTCGAACTCGCCGAACGCGCCGCGGACGTTCGTCACCATCGCGTGCCGGGCGACGAAGCCGATGCTGCTGTGCGCGGGGTCGACGGTGTAGTCGCCGGTCACCGCCGCCAGGTCCGGGCCCGCCGTGGCGGTGGCGGAGGTGTCCTTGTCGTTGCGGTTGAAGAGACCCATGACTGCTCCTTGGAAGTGACGGCGGGCTGATGTCTGTAGTTCAAGGTTCAACGAAATTGAAGGTAGCGCAATGTCGTTCAACTTTCAACCTTCTGGGTCCACGGCTACCGGATCCGTGTCCCACGTCACACCGTAGCGCGGCCGCGCCGGCTGTGACGGGAGTCGCGCCGGTTCGCCCGCGCGTCGCCCCCTGTTGTGGGACCTCCACAACGGCTACCCCGCCTCGGCTGGCACAAGGGCTGCCCTCCGACGGGGTTCTGTGCGAGCCGACCAGGGAATCGCGACGGAGACTGTAGAGAGTCGACGGCTGAATCCCGGACCCGGATTCGTACGCTCGACGTATGACCCTTCTCGACGAGACCCCCGGTGAGCCGACCGACGCCCGAGGCCGGGTGGCCGAGCTCCACGAGCTGCGCACCCTGGCCATGGCCGGGCCGAGCGAGAAGGCGACCGAGGCGCAGCACGCGAAGGGCAAGCTGACCGCGCGCGAGCGGATCGCCCTGCTCCTCGACCCGGACTCCTTCCAGGAGGTCGAGCAGCTCCGCCGGCACCGGGCGACCGGCTTCGGCCTGGAGGCGAAGAAGCCCTACACCGACGGTGTCATCACCGGCTGGGGGACGGTCGAGGGCCGCACGGTCTTCGTCTACGCGCACGACTTCCGGATCTTCGGCGGGGCGCTCGGCGAGGCCCACGCCGCGAAGATCCACAAGATCATGGACATGGCCATCGCGGCCGGCGCCCCCCTGGTCTCCTTGAACGACGGCGCCGGCGCCCGGATCCAGGAGGGCGTCTCCGCCCTCGCCGGCTACGGCGGCATCTTCCAGCGCAACACCCGCGCCTCCGGGGTCATCCCGCAGATCAGCGTCATGCTCGGCCCGTGCGCGGGCGGCGCGGCGTACTCGCCGGCGCTCACCGACTTCGTCTTCATGGTCCGCGAGACCTCGCAGATGTTCATCACCGGACCCGACGTCGTCAAGGCCGTCACCGGCGAGAACATCACCCAGAACGGCCTCGGCGGCGCGGACGTCCACGCCGAGACCTCCGGCGTCGCGCACTTCGCGTACGACGACGAGGAGACCTGCATCGCCGAGGTCCGCTACCTCATCGGCATGCTCCCCTCCAACAACCGCGAGAACCCGCCGACCGTCCCGACCGACGACCCCGCCGACCGGCGCGGCGACGTCCTGCTCGACCTCGTCCCGGCCGACGGCAACCGCCCGTACGACATGCACAAGGTCATCGAGGAGCTCGTCGACGAGGGCGACTACCTCGAGGTCCACGAGCGCTGGGCCCGCAACATCGTCTGCGCGCTCGCCCGGCTCGACGGCCAGGTCGTCGGCATCGTCGCCAACCAGCCGCAGTCGCTCGCCGGCGTCCTCGACATCGAGGCCTCCGAGAAGGCCGCGCGCTTCGTCCAGATGTGCGACGCGTTCAACATCCCGCTGGTCACCCTGCTCGACGTCCCCGGCTTCCTGCCCGGCGTGGACCAGGAGCACGGCGGAATCATCCGGCACGGCGCGAAGCTGCTCTACGCCTACTGCAACGCCACCGTCCCACGGATCTCGCTCATCCTGCGCAAGGCCTACGGCGGCGCGTACATCGTCATGGACTCGCAGTCCATCGGCGCGGACCTGACCTACGCGTGGCCCACCAACGAGATCGCCGTCATGGGCGCGGAGGGTGCGGCCAACGTCATCTTCCGCCGGCAGATCGCCGCGGCCGACGACCCCGAGGCGATGCGGGTCCGCATGGTCAAGGAGTACAAGGCCGAGCTCATGCACCCCTACTACGCCGCCGAGCGCGGCCTCGTCGACGACGTCATCGACCCGGCCGAGACGCGGGAGGTCCTCATCCGGTCCCTCGCCATGCTGCGCTCCAAGCACGCCGACCTGCCGTCGCGCAAGCACGGCAACCCGCCTCAGTAGACCCCCAGGGAGACCCTCTCCATGACCGACTCCTCGATGCTCCGCGTCGAAAAGGGCCACGCGGCCCCCGAAGAGCTCGCGGCCATCACCGCGATCCTGCTGGCGCGTGCGGCGTCCCGGCCCGCCGAGCTGCCCGTCACGGCCCGCTCCACCGCGGGCTGGCGCCGCCTGGAACGCACCCCCGGCTTCCGCGCCCCGCACTCCTGGCAGGGCTGACCCCCCCGCCACCCCGCACCCCGGCCTCCCGCTCGCGCGGGGGACCGGGGTGCGCCGCGTTCCCCCCTGCGGGGGCCAGGCCGACCCGGGTGGCTGCGAACGACGCTGCGCCGGGCACTGTGGGCACAGCGGGGACTGGCGACGCCAAAAAAATCAGCCCGGCGATGGGGTCTCCCCTACTCGAGCGAAGCCGAGAGCTTGGGGAAGTTTGAGGCCACCGGGCGGAGCCCGGTACGCGCCGCAGGCGCAGAGCCGCCCG
>NZ_JBHWZH010000138.1:0-14606 GCF_042728285.1 Streptomyces sp. NPDC060194
GTCGCCGAGGAGCCCCGAGCCGTGCGTGCCGCGGGCGTGCCGTCAGCGGCTGCCGGAGCCTCCGCGGACGTCGTGGGCGGCGTCCTGGCCCATCTCCTTGAGCCGGGCGGTGGTGTCCTGGCCCGCGGACCCGGCGTGCTCCTTGGTGGTGCCTGCCGCCTCCTGGGCGTGCTCGCGGACCGCGCCGACGTGCTCCTGGACCGGCTCGCGCATGCCCTCCTTCAGCTCGCGCGCGGTCTGCTGCGCGGTCTCCTTGACCGGCTGGACCAGCTGGTCGGAGTGGTCCCGCAGCTGCTCGCCGACCCGCTCCTCGGCCTCGGTCGCCGGCAGGACGGCGGCGGCGAGCATGCCCGCGCCGAAGGCGATCAGCCCGGCGGCCAGCGGGCTGCCCTGGGTCCGGCGCTTGACGGCGTCGGGCGTGTCCTGGGCGGTCTGGGTGACCCGGCCGGCCGCGTCCTTCGCCGTGCCGCCGATCTGGTCGGTGGTGCGGGAGACGGCGTGCTTCGTGTCGTGGCCGGTGCTGTGGGCCGATCCCATCACACGCTCCTTGATCCCGGTCAGTCGGCGCTGGGCGGCGTCGGTCTTGCGGCGGGCGACGCGCCCGGGCGCCACCCGGTCGGCGAGGCGGTCCACGTTCTGGGCGAGCTGGGCCCGGGTGGTCTCCACGTCGGTCCTCAGCTCGTCGGGTTGCGTGCCCATCGGGCGTCCTCCTTGAGGGTTTCCACGGTCTGCTCGGGCTTGAGGTTCACCGTGCGGATGCGCTTGCGGCCCTGCGTGTACAGGACCGCGGCGGCGACCGCCCAGAGGACGGCGACGATCAGCGTCGCCCAGACGATGTCCATGGCGTGGTCGAGGGCGAAGAGCAGGGTGAGGCTGAGCAGGAGGACGGCCAGGTGTGCCGCGTACCCCGCGCCGCCGAGCATCCCGGCGGCCTTGCCGGCCTTGGCCGACTCCTGCTTCAGCTCGGCCTTGGCGAGTTCGATCTCGTCGCGGACGAGCCGGCTCATGTCCTGGCTGATCTCGCCGATCAGTTCGCCGATGGTCGGCTCGCCCTGCGGCTCACCGGTCGGGGCGTACGGATCGGCCGGCCGCGGCGGCGGGGAGCCGGCGGCGCCGGTCGTGGGGGTGCTCATTCCCGCCCCTCCTGCCGGTACGGGGTGCCGGGACGCGGCTCGGTGTACGGGTCGCCGTACGAGCCGGGCGGGGCCTCGCGCACCGGTGCCACGGGCGGTACGGCGGGCTGCACCGGGGGCGTCGGGGGGACGGGGCCGGGGTCGGCGCCGTGACCGGGCGTGGGGCCGTGGTCGGGGGCGGGGCCGAAGCCGGGCGCGGGGTCCGCGCGCGGTCCCGAGAGCGGGACCTGGGACGCGGACGGGGAGGTGCCGTGCGCCGAGGACGACTCGTCGTGCGACGGGCGGGAGCCGGTGGCCCCGCTCCCCTGGCCGGCGGCGCTGACGCCCTTGCCGATGCGGGCGGCGACGAACCCGGCGAGCGCGGCGCCCGCGAGGAAGACGCCGGGCTTGCGGCGGGCGAAGTCCTGCAGGTCGCCGACGAGTCCGTCGGGGCCGCGGCTCTCGAGGTGGGAGGCCAACCTGTGCCCGTTGTCGGCGAGTTGGCGCACCGGGCCCGCGGTGGTGGAGTCGGGCTTGGCGCTCTCGCTCATCTCGCGCAGCTCGTCCGCGAGCCGGCGGACGTTCTCCGCGAGCCGGCCCGTCTGGGTGTGCGCGTGGCCCTGGAGCTGGTCCCGCAGTTCGGCGGCCAGGTCCCGGCTCCTGGCGGCGGCGTCCTGGGCGACCTCGCCCGCCTGTTCCCGGGCGGTGCCGGCGACCTCGGAGGCCTTGGCGCCGACGAGTTCCGCACCCTCGGACGCCTTCTGCTGAGCGGTGTCGCGCACGGCCGCCGAGGTGCTCGGGTCAGGGCTGTTGGAACCCTGTGAGTTGCTCACGATGCCTCCTGTGTCGATGGGTCGGTTCCGCGTCGCGCGGGGGTCGTCATGTGGTCCCGGCCGACGCCCGAAGGCGTTCTCCGGCTCGGGAGTCAGGGGCGGCATCGGCGCGGTGGAGAGGCCGCACCGACCGGACGGGCGGACGAGTAGCCCTCTGGCCCGTGGCCAAACACGTGGGGGGCATGCCGGTGGAAACCCGTGCCGCGTCCGTCGCCCACAGCGGTCAGGCGGCGGTCGGGACGTGCGGACGGGGCCGGGTCGGCGGGTGGGACGCGGGGATCCGGGGCCGGGCGCCACGAGCGACGTCACGGGGGCGGGTCCGGTACGGCGCTCGCGCTCGGCGCGCAGCTCGACGGGGTGCCGGAGTCGGCCGTCATCGGGGAGGGGCTGCTCGGCGGGGGCCGTGGGACGTGTGAGCGCCGCGACGGTCGCCGCGGTGTTCATCGGCAACGTCCCCGAGGGGCTGTCCGGTTCGGCGGGCCTGCGCAAGGCCGGCCGCGGCTACGTGTTCGGCGTGAGGGCCGCGGCGCTCGCCGCGGTCGCGGTCCTGGGCTGCACGGTGATCGGCTCGTTCTCGCCGTCCGTCGTCGCGGCGGTGACCGCAGTGGGCGTGGGCGCGGTCCTCGCGATGCTCGCCGACACCATGATCCCCGGAGGCGTTCGAGGACGCGCATCTCGCCATCGGCCTGGTCACCGTCGCCGGCTTCCTCGTCTCCTTCGGCCTCTCCCGGCTGTGACCGGGCGGCCGGGGCTCAGACGCGGGTGATGACGACCGCCGTGCCGTAGGCGCAGACCTCGGTGCCGACGTCGGCCGCCTCGGTGACGTCGAAGCGCATGGCCAGGACGGCGTTGGCGCCGCGGCCGCGGGCCTGTTCGACGAGGCGTTCCATGGCCTGGGCGCGGGTCTCGACCAAGGTCTTGGTCAGGCCCTTGAGTTCGCCGCCGACCATCGACTTGAGGCCGGCTCCGATCTGGCTGCCGAGGTGGCGGGAGCGGACGGTGAGGCCGAAGACCTCGCCGATCACCTGCTGCACCTGGTAGCCCGGTACGTCGTTCGTGGTCACGACCAGCACGTCGGCACCCGACTGCTGGCCTCCACCGAAGTCCTCGATTCCCATGGGGCCAGGATCCCGCTGTCGCCCGCCGGATGCACCTCGGTGTGCGCCGCGGGCTCAGACCTCCGTGGAGCCGTGCATCAGGTGGCGGGCCCGGGGCTCTTCGGTGTCGGAGGGGACGACGAGGAGGTCGAGGCGGCCGGTGCCGGGGGACACCAGGCAGACGGCCGCGTCGCCGTGCCGGGTGCTGTTGACGTGCAGTTCGACGTCGTGTCCGGCGTGGCGCAGGCGGTCGGGGAACGGCTTCCAGGTCGAGGCGTCGACGGTGATGTGGGTGATCCGCTCCCAGCCGGGCGGGAGGGCGTCCAGGAGGCGGGGCAGCTCTGCGACCAGGTCGTCGGTGTCGGGCCACCATGCGCCGTCGATGCGGTGCGGGCCGTCGGTGGACGGCGCGAGGCGCAGGCGGGCGGGGTGCGGGTGCTCGGATGTCGGCATGCTCATGCAGGTGGTTCCCGTCGAAGGCGCGGACACCCCGTATGCCCCCATCGGGCTCGCCCAAACCTCGGATCAGGGTCCGCCGGGCCCCCGATCAGACCGCGCTGGCCCCCGGATCAGCGACCTCCGCATATCCACCGTCCACAGCGCAAGAATTTCCCTCTATCCTGACCATTTCTTGCGTTGATGCCTTATGTTGCCTGCATGGCGAAGAAGGTGGATCAGGTGGCGGAGTTCGCGGGCGTGAGTGCCGTGACGGTGCGTCGGGTGCTCAACGGCAGCGAGCTGGTGAGTCCGGCGACCAGGGAGCGGGTGCTGCGGGCGCTGGACGTCCTCGGGATCCGGCGGCCGACCCCGGTGGAGGTGGAGCGGGCGGCGATGGTGGGCCTGGTCGTGCCGGACCTGCAGAATCCGGTGTTCCCGGCGTTCGCCGAGGCGTTGGCGGGGCGGCTGAACAAGCGCGGGCTGATCCCGGTGCTGTGCACGCGGACCGCGGACGGGGTGTCGGAGGCGAACTACATCGACATGCTGCTCGCGCAGAACATCGGCGGCATCGTCTTCATCGGCTCCAGCTACGCCGACGCCGGCGCCGAGCAGGGGGCGGCGCTCAAGGAGCGCGGGGTGCCGATGGTGCTGGTGAACGCGGCCGACGAGAACCTGGACGCGGTGCAGGTCAGCGCGGACGACGGGCACGCAGTCCAGCAGGCGCTCACCCATCTCACCGGTATGGGCCACGAGCGGATCGGACTGCTGATCGGCCCAGTGGGACACGTCCCCTCGACCCGGAAGCTGGCGGGCTTCGCGGAGTTCTGGCAGGCCAGGGGGGTGGCGCGGGAGACGTGGCTGCCGTGGGTGGGGCACGCGCTGTTCACCCTGGAGGCGGGCGCCACGGCGGTGGCCGGGCTGCTGCGCGAGGGGGTGACCGGGGTGGTGTGCGGCAGTGACGCGCTCGCGCTCGGGGCCGTGCGCGGGGCCCGCAGGCAGGGGCTGAACGTGCCGCGGGACCTGTCGGTGGTGGGCTTCGACGACTCCGCCCTGATGGGCGCGGTCGACCCGGCGCTGACGACGGCCCGCCAGCCGGTGGCAGCGATGGCGAGTGCGGCCGTCGAGGCGCTGCTGCGGCAGATGGAGGGGCAGGTGATCGGCCCCGAGACCACGCTCTTCCAGACCGAGTTGATCGTCCGGGCGTCCACGAGCATGTCGCCCCGCCGCAGACCATCTCAGTAGTCATCACTTTTTTGCGCAGTGTCATTGACTTCTTTCAGTCCTGACTTCTACCTTCTGCATACCCGATGGCACCCCGGGCGACCGCACCGGGCCAAGGCCGGGTCATTCCAGGAGGCATCAAACATGGCCGGTAACCGCAGCCGTCGTCGGCTTCTCGCCGCGGGCATAGCCTGCGCCCTGTCCGGAGGTCTCGCCGCGTGCGGCGGCTCGCCGGAGACGTCGAGCAAGGGCGGAGTCGTCACCGTCACGGTGAACGGCATGCCGCCCAAGACCCAGCCGGTGGACCGGAAGTACTTCGAGGAGGACGTGCGGGCCTTCGAGAAGGAGCACCCCGGCATCAAAATCGACGCGCGCGAGGGGTTCATGGACCCCAAGACGTTCTCGGCGAAGCTCGCCGGCGGCCAGCTGGAGGACGTGTACTACGTCTACTTCACCGACCCTTCCGGCCTGATCCAGCGGCGGCAGGGCGCGGACATCACGCCGTACGTCAAGGACATGCCGTACTACGAGGACATCGACCCGCAGTACCTGAAGGTGTTCACCGGCCCGGACGACAAGCTGTACGGGCTGCCCAACGGGCAGTACTCGCTGGGTCTGGTCTACAACCGGGCCCTGTTCGCGAAGGCCGGGCTCGACCCGGCGAAGCCGCCGACCACCTGGGAGGAGGTGCGGACGGCGGCGAAGAAGGTCACCGCGCTCGGCGACGGGACCGTGGGCTACGCCGACTACAGCAAGAACAACCAGGGCGGATGGCACTTCACCGCCTGGGTCTACTCCATGGGCGGCGACATCGCGGTGCGGAAGGACGGCAGGTGGAAGGCCGCCTTCGACAGCGACGCCGGCCGCAACGCCCTCGACGCGCTGCACGCGATGCGCTGGGAGGACCGGACCATGGGCACCCGGCAGCTGCTGCAGATCGAGGACGTCCAGAAGATGATGGGCGCCGGCACGCTCGGGATGTACATGGCCGGGCCCGACAACATCCCCACCATCGTCAAGCAGTTCGAGCGGGAGTACGACGAGTACGGGGTCGCCGCGATGCCGGGCGAGGCAACGCTCGGCGGGGGCAACGGGTTCATGTTCAACCCCAAGGCGTCGCCGGAGAAGATCAGGGCCGGCATCGAGTGGGTGCAGTGGAAGTACCTCAACCCCGAGCGCACCGAGTTCGAGGACAAGCGCGCCCAGGGCAACGACGTGCCCATCGGCCTCCCGCTGGACCGGCTGTTCACGGGTGAGGCGCAGGCGAAGCGCGACGCCGCGCACGAGAAGTACGCCAACGTGCCCACCGAGAACTTCCAGCCCTTCGCCGACCGCAACGGGCAGCTCGCCCAGAAGGTGGAGCCGCCGAACGCCCAGCAGATCTACACCGTCCTGGACGGGGTGATGCAGGCGGTCCTCACCAAGGAGGACGCCGACCTGGACAAGCTCCTCGCCGACGCGGCGAAGAAGGTCGACGGCATCCTCGCGACGGTGAAGTGACATGGCGGCACCGACCCTGACCCGGCCCCGCAGGCGGGCCGCGACCGCGCACCGACCGGACCCCGTCCCGCCGACGGGCAGGCGTCGGCGCCGTCTCCGCGACAACCTCCTCGCGTACGCGTTCCTCGCCGCGGCGCTCGTGTGCTTCGCGCTGTTCTCCTGGTACCCGATCGTCCGCGGCCTGCTGCTCGGCTTCCAGCAGGTCACGTTCTCCGAGCCGGCCACCTGGGTGGGCGTGGAGAACTACCGGCGGCTGTTCGACGACCCGCTGTTCGCGACCGCCTGGCAGAACACGGGTTACTTCACCCTCCTCGCGCTGGTCCTCGGGTTCGCCGCCCCGTTCGCGACGGCGGTCGTGCTCAACGAGTTCCGGCACGCCCGCGGGTACCTGCGGATGACCGTCTACCTGCCGGTGATGCTGCCGCCGATCGTCACCATGCTGCTGTGGCGGTGGTTCTACGACCCGGGGCCGGGGCTGTTCAACTCCGCGCTCGAGATCGTGCACCTGCCGCCGCAGCAGTGGCTGGAGTCGGAGAGCCTGGCGATGCTCTCGCTGGTCCTGGTCTCCACCTGGGCCAACATGGGGACGACGACGCTCATCTACCTCGCCGCGCTCGGCTCAGTCCCCGGCGAGCTGTACGAGGCTGCCGAGCTGGACGGGGCGTCCGTGCGGCAGCGGCTGCTGCACGTCACGCTGCCGCAGATGCGGTTCGTCCTGGCGATCACCCTGCTGCTCCAGGTGCTCGGCACCATGCAGGTCTTCGTCGAACCGTTCGTACTGACCGGCGGCGGGCCCGACGACGCCACCGTCACCGTCCTGCTGCTGCTCTACCGCTACGCGTTCGTCTACAACGACTTCGGCATGGCGAGCGCCATGAGCACCCTGCTCTTCCTGGTGCTCGGCGCCTTCGCCGCCCTGTATCTGCGCCTGACCCGCGGCAGGGACTGAGAGGAACCGACTGATGTCCGACGCGCCCCAGCGCACCCTGATCGCGCCGAGCGAGATGAACCGGCGCACCGGGCGGTTCCTGTACCGCTTCGTCCTCTGCTCCACCGTGCTCGGGTTCACCCTCGCGTTCGTCTTCCCGCTGTACTGGATGGTCACGGGGGCGGTGAAGTCCTCCGCCGAGCTGGCCGACCCGGATCCGACCTGGTTCCCGGAGACCTGGCACCCCGAGTCGTACTCCGAGGCGTGGGCGAACGTCGGCCTCGGGCAGTACTTCCTGAACACGCTGGTGCTCGCGGCCGGCGCGTGGCTGCTGCAACTCGTCGTCGACGTGGCCGCCGCGTACGCGCTGTCCAAGCTGCGGCCGGTGCTCGGGAGCGCGGTGCTCGGGCTGATGCTCGCCACGCTGATGCTGCCCGTGTCGGCGCTGCTCGTACCGACGTACCTGACGGCGGTCGACGTGCCGCTCGTGCACGTCAACCTGATCAACACGCCGTGGGCGATCTGGCTGCCGGCCTGCGCGAACGCGTTCAACATCTTCATCCTGAAGCGGTTCTTCGACCAGATCCCCGCCGAACTCCTGGAGTCGGCGCGGATCGACGGGGCCGGGCCCGTGTCGATCCTCGTCCGGATCGTGCTGCCGCTGTCCCGGCCCGTGCTGGCCGTCGTGTCGATCTTCGCGGTG
The DNA here is from genome assembly GCF_042728285.1 of Streptomyces sp. NPDC060194. Taxonomy (NCBI): domain Bacteria; kingdom Bacillati; phylum Actinomycetota; class Actinomycetes; order Kitasatosporales; family Streptomycetaceae; genus Streptomyces; species Streptomyces sp. NPDC060194. The sequence goes on from NZ_JBHWZH010000138.1 coordinate 7,833, forward strand.
GTCGGGGTCTGGAAGGACTTCCTGTGGCCGCTGCTGGTCCTGCCGGACCCGGCGCGGCAGCCGATCACCGTGGCGCTCAACCGCCTCGCCGAGTTCATGCCCGCCAACCAGTTGCTGGCCGGCATGGTCATGGCCTCCGTCCCGCTGCTCGTGGTCTTCCTGGTCTTCCAGCGGCACATCATCGCCGGTCTGACGGCCGGGAGCCTCAAGGGCTGAGGCCCCCGCACCCCCCACCACCCCCCTAAGGGAAGGACACACCGACGTGTCTGTCTTCGGCATGACCGGAACCACCCGACCGACCTCCACCGCGCTGGCCGCGGCCCTGCTGCTCGCCGTCACCGGCACCGTCTCGTACGGGGTCGCGGCCCCCTCCCCCGCGTACGCCGCCTCCACCACCGTGCAGGCCGAGTCGACCACCCTCTCGGGCGGCGCGGCCGAGGAGCGGGAGCACGCCGGCTACACCGGCAGCGGCTACGTCGGCGGGCTGATCGACGTCAACAAGGGCCGTGCGGCGCTGAGTACGAGCGTGCAGTCCGCGCAGGCCGGGACGGGCAGCGTGACGGTGCGGTACGCCAACGGGACCGGGTCGGCGAAGACGCTGACCTTCTCGGCCGGCGGCAGCAGCGCGCGGATCACCCTGCCGGCGACCGCAGGGTGGGCGAGCTGGTCGACGGTCGACGTCCCCGTCACCTATCTCCAGGGCTCCAACACGCTCACCCTCGCCTTCACGAGCTCCGACAGCGGCAACGTGAACATCGACAGCCTGACCGCCGACACCCCCGACGCGCCGGGCCCCGGCGGCGTCGGCGCGACGCTGCCGTTCACCACGTACGAGGCGGAGGCCGGCACCAGCAGGGCGACGGCCGTCGGTCCTGACCGGACCTACCTGTCCCTGGCCTCGGAGGCCTCGGGCCGCCGTGCGGTGCAGCTGCGGCAGACCGGGGACTTCGTCGAGTTCAGACTGACGAAGCCGGCCGACGCGATCAACCTGCGCTACTCGATCCCCGACAGCGCCGACGGCCGCGGCACCGACGCCACGCTCAGCGCGTACGTGGACGGGCAGCAGCTCACCGACCTGCGGCTGACCTCGAAGTACGCCTGGGTGTACGGCGGTTACCCGTACACCAACGTGCCCTCGCAGGGGCAGGGCCACCGGTTCTTCGACGAGACCCGGGCCACGCTCGGCCGGACCCTGCCGGCCGGGACCGTGCTGCGGCTGCAGAAGGACGCCGGGGACACCGCCGCCTCCTACACCGTCGACCTCCTGGAGGCCGAGGAGACCGGGGCGGCGGCCTCCCTGCCCGGCGGGTACGTGTCCGCGCGGGACCTGGGGGTGACGCCCGACGACGGGCGGGACGACACCGCGGCGCTCAACACCGCGCTCAACACGGCGAAGGGGCAGGGCAAGGGGCTGTTCCTGCCGGCCGGGACGTACAACATCTCCGACCACGTCAACCTCAGCGGTGTGAAGCTGCGGGGTGCGGGCGTGTGGCACACCGTGCTGCGCGGGACCGGGCTCAAGGGCGGGCTCTTCGGGCGGGGCGGCACCAGCACCGTCGAGAACCTCATGATCGACGGCGAGAACACCGTCCGCGACGACGCCGGCGGACACGCCGCGGTCGAGGGCGACTTCGGGACCGGGTCGGTCATCCGCAACGTCTGGATCCAGCACACCAAGGTCGGGTTGTGGGTGACCGCCCCGACCGACGGGCTGCGCGCGAGCGACCTGCGGATCCGCAACACCTACGCCGACGGGGTCAACCTGCGCGGCAGTGTGCGCGACACGGTGGTGTCCAACAGCAGCATCCGCGGCACCGGGGACGACGGTCTGGCCATGTGGTCCGACCCCGGCGCGGTCACGAACAGCGCCTTCCGCAACAACACCGTCCAGTTGCCCGTGCTCGCCAACGGGGCCGCCGTGTACGGCGGGAGCGGCAACAGCGTCGAGAACAACCTGATCTCCGACACCGTCGTCGCCGCGGCCGGCATCGCCGTCTCCAGCCGCTTCGGCGAGCCGTTCTCCGGCACCACCACCGTCAGCGGCAACGTCCTGCGCCGCACCGGCAGCCTGGAGGTGAACTGGAACGCGAAGCTCGGCGCGATCTGGGTGTACGCCGACCGCAGCGAGCTGACCCGGCCGGTGGTGCTGACGAACAACACCGTCGAGGACTCCACCTACAGCGGGCTCTTGGTCAGCTATCAGAAGAACGTCGCCGACCTGCGGGTGAACGGACTCACCGTCGACCGGACCGGGCACCACGGCATCGAGATCAACGCCGCGGGCCGGGGCACGTTCGACAACACCCGGGTCAGCGGCACCGCGGCCGCAGCACTGAACGTGACCGGCGGCTTCACCGTCCAGCGGGGCGCCGGCAACAGCGGTTGGTGACACCGCACCCGCGGCACGGGCGGGTCCGCCTCCGGCGCCCCGCCCGTGCCGCAGACCCCGCGGGCCCCGCTCCGGGCCCGCGGCCCTCGTCCCTTACGTCGTTCCCTGACTGGAGGCCTCTTCCATGACCCCGCGCAGCACCGACTGGTGGCGCCACGCAGCCATCTACCAGGTCTATCCGCGCAGCTTCGCCGACGGCAACGGCGACGGCATCGGCGACCTGGCCGGGGTCAGATCCCGCCTGGACCACCTGCAGCGACTCGGCGTCCAGGCCGTGTGGTTCTCGCCCTGGTACCTGACGCCGATGGCGGACGCCGGGTACGACGTCACCGACTTCCGCCGGATCGACCCGCGGTTCGGGACCCTGGCCGAGGCGGAGAAGCTCATCGACGAGGCCCACCAGCGGGACATCCGGGTCATCGTGGACGTCGTCCCCAACCACGTGTCCGACGAGCACGCCTGGTTCACCGCGGCGCTGGCCACCGGCCCCGGGTCGCCGGAGCGCGAGCTGTTCTGGTTCCGCGACGGGCGGGGGCCGGACGGTGAACTGCCCCCCAACGACTGGCAGTCGATCTTCGGCGGGCCGGCCTGGACGCGGGTGCCCGACGGGCAGTGGTACCTGCACCTGTTCGCCCCGCAGCAGCCGGACCTGAACTGGCGCAACCCGCTGGTGCGGGCCGAGTACGAGGACATCCTGCGGTTCTGGTTCGACCGCGGGGTGGACGGCATCCGGGTCGACTCCGCGGCGATGTGCAGCAAGGACCCCGACCTGCCCGACTACGACCACAGCGTGTTCCCCGACCCGCACCCCTACGTCGACCTCGACGAGAACCACGCGATCTACCGGGGGTGGCGGGCCGTCGCCGACTCCTATCCCGTCCCGCGCGCGCTGATCGGGGAGGTGTGGCTCGCCGACGCCTCCCGGTTCGCCCGCTACCTGCGGGCGGACGAGCTGCACTCGGCGTTCAACTTCGACTTCCTCGGCTGCGCGTGGGACGCGAACGCCCTGCGCACGGTGATCGACGGGACGCTCGCCGCGCACGCGGACGTCGCCGCGCCCAGCACGTGGGTGCTGTCCAACCACGACGTGACCCGGCACGTCACCCGGTACGGGCGGCCCGACACCAGCACCTCGGCGGGGATCCGGCAGTACAACCCGGTCGTCGACGAGGCGCTGGGGCGGCGGCGGGCGCGGGCGGCGGCGCTGCTGACGATGGCGCTGCCCGGGGCGGTGTACATCTACCAGGGCGAGGAGCTCGGGCTGCCCGAGGTGGAGGACATCCCCGCCGAGCGGCGGGACGACCCGATCTTCCACCGCACCGGCGGCACGGACCCGGGGCGGGACGGCTGCCGGGTGCCGCTGCCCTGGAGCGGCGTGTCCGAGCCGTACGGGTTCAGCCCCGACGACGCGTCCGCGCGGCCGTGGCTCCCGCAGCCGGCCGGCTGGGGCGATCTCAGCGTGGCGGCGCAGGACGGTGACCCCGGCTCGATGCTCAGCCTCTACCGGGCCGCGCTCGCCCTGCGCGGGAGCGAGCCGGGGCTCGGCGACGGGCCGATGAGCTGGCGGGAGGCGCCGGCGGGCGTGCTGGCCTTCGAGCGCGCGGGCGGGTTCGGCTGCCTGGTCAACCTGTCGGACCGTCCGGTCGCACTGCCCGAGGGCGGCGAGGTGCTGCTGGCCTCGCAGCCGCTGGCCGGCGGCCTCCTCCCGGCGGACACCGCCGTGTGGGTGCGGCTGCGGTGACCGTGCGGGTGCGCGGCGGGGCGGCGACCGCCGCGCACCCGGGGCGCGGTGCCGGGTGCGGTGCCGTGACGTGGTGCCGGGGTGCGGTGCCGTGACGTGGTGCCGGGGTGCGGTCAGGCGGCGGGCGCCGGGCGCGGGAGGGTGAAGGTGATGCGGGTGCCGTCGCGGGGGGCGGGGTCGAGGGCGATGGTCCCGCCGTGGGACTCGACGATCTTCTTGCACATGGCCAGGCCGATGCCGGTGCCGGGGTAGCGGTCCTTGGTGTGCAGGCGCTGGAAGATGACGAAGACGCGCTCGGCGTACTGGGGGTCGATGCCGATGCCGTTGTCGGTGACCGTGAACCGCCAGAGCGCCTCCTCCTCGGTGACGCCGACGTGGATCTCCGGTGCGCGGTCGGGGTGGCGGAACTTGACCGCGTTGGCGAGGAGGTTCTGCCAGAGCAGGCCGAGCTGGGTGGTGTTGCCGGTGACGGTGGGCAGCTCGTCGCGGGTGATGGTGGCCCCGGACTGCTCGACGGAGATGCTGAGGGTGTCGAGCGTCTTCTCGACGAGGGCGTCGAGGTCGACGCTCTCCTCGCCGTCGTCGGCGCGGCCGATGCGGGAGAAGGCGAGCAGGTCGTTGATGAGGATCTGCATGCGGTTGGCGCCGTCGACGGCGAAGTCGATGTACTGCCGGGCGCGGTCGTCGAGTTCGGCCCCGTAGCGGCGCTGGAGGAGCTGGGTGAAGCTGGAGATCTTGCGCAGGGGTTCCTGCAGGTCGTGCGAGGCGATGTAGGCGAACTGCTCCAGCTCCTCGTTGGAGCGCAGGAGGTCGGCGGCCTGCTCGTCCAGGGCCTGGCGCTGCCGTTCGCTGGTGGCGAGCTCGTCGGCGAGGCGGCGGCGCATGGACTCCATGCCGGTGCCGAGCGCGCGGAGGTCGGCGGGGCCGGAGGCGCTGATGTGGTGGTGGAAGTCGCCGGCGGTGACGTGTCCGGCGTCTGCGGCGAGCCGGGCGAGGGGTTCGTTGACGCCGCGGCGCAGGCCCTCGAAGACGGCGGCGGCGAGCAGGGCGATGACCACGGCGATGGCGACGAAGACGCGGTCGCGGACGTCCTCCGCGCGGTCCAGTGAGGCCACCGCGTCCACCCGGGCGTCGCCGAGCCGGGACTGCTGCGCGGTCATCGCCTTCCGCAGCGCGTCGAAGTCGGCCTTGCCCTCGGCGGCCCGCTGCGAGGCGAGGGCGACGGGGGCGCCGGAGGGGGCGCGGGAGACGGGCAGGGCGAACGTCCGCTGCCACTCCTCGGCTCGGGCGAGGACGGTGTCGAGGTCGGCGCGGGCCTGCCGGTTGCCCGCCAGGAGTTCGTCGAGGCGGCCGACGGCCGTCTCCTCGGCGTCGACGCCGAGGCGGTAGGGCTCCAGGAAGGCCGGGTCGCCGGTGATGCCGTAGCCGCGGACCCCGGTCTCCTGGCCGACGAGTGCCGCCTCCAGGCGGATGGAGTTGGACAGCGCGGGCGAGCGGGTGCTGACGAGGTCGTCGGTGATGTCGGAGGCCCGGTTCATGGCCCACAGGCCGATCCCGCCGAGGACGGCGAGGAGGGCGAGCGCGGCGGCGGCCCCGGTGCGCAGCCAGCGGCGGGTCGTCCAGCGGGCGAATATGCCGGGGCGTGGGGTCGGCTGTCCGGCGGCGGTCATGGCGGGGGCTCCTTGCTGCGGTGCGGCACCGCAGCTGAACGCGGCGCAGGACACTGTAGCGGCTCGACAACCGCAGTTGTCACGGAGGGGTGGTTGCCCGTACGGTGACCGCATGCCAGGCATCCATTTCCGACTGAGGATGACGGACGCCGAGATCACCGACCTCGCCGCCCGCGAGGCCGACGACCTCGTCGTCCGGCTGCTCCCGCAGGTGTTCGAGCCGATCGACGGACCGGACGAGCACCCGGAGGCGCAGACGCAGGCCCTGGCACACCTGCATCTGCTGACCTTCCTCCAAGAGGCCGTCGACCGGCTGAAGGGCGAGGCCGCGCACCAGGCGGCGGAGGCGGGGGCGGGCTACCCGCAGATCGGCCGGGCCTCCAACATGACCCGGCAGGGCGCCCGACGGCGCTGGCCGGGCCTGACCGACCACCAGCAGCACACCACCACCGAGAACTCTCCACTCACGCCCGGGAGCACCCCATGATGACCGCCTCCGCCAGCCCCCGCGCCTACGACGTGCTGCTGATCGAGGACGACGAGGCCGACGCGATGCTCATCGAGGAGGCGCTGGAGGCCCGCGGCACCCGCAACCTCGGCCGGGCCCAGGACGGCGTCGCCGGTCTCGCGTACCTGCGGGACGAGGCCAACCCCCGTCCGGACCTCATCGTCCTCGACCTCAACATGCCGCGGATGAACGGCCGCGAGCTGCTCAGCGTCATCAAGGACGACGAGTCGCTGTGCACGATCCCGGTGGTCGTGCTCACCACGTCCTCGGCGCCGGACGACGTGACCTCCGCGTACAAGCGGCACGCCAACGCGTACGTGACGAAGCCGGTCAACCTCGACGACTTCGAGCGCGCGGTGCAGAGCATCGACGCCTTCTACCTGGAGACCGTCACCCGGTTCCCCAAGAACTGACGGCTCTCCGCCCGCTCGTCGGGCGGAGACACCTCCGCGGGCCCCGCCACGTG
>NZ_JBHWZH010000139.1:0-14598 GCF_042728285.1 Streptomyces sp. NPDC060194
GCGCTCCCGGGAACGGGGGCGCGGCCCTCCGCGTGCGCCGTGCGGGCCCGGGTGCAGACCCCGGGTGCGGGCCCGGGGCCGCCCGTACGCCCGCACTGCACCGTGGTGCACAATCGGCTGGCATGGGGATAGTCGCCGGCCTGGACAGCTCGTCCGCCTTCACTCGCATCGTCGTCTGCGACACCGGCACCGGTGCCGTGCTGAGGCAGGGGTACGCCCCGCACCCGGTGGCCTCCGGGCCGACGGACGTCGACCCGCAGGCGTGGCTGCTCTCGCTCGGCGAGGCCGCGGCCGACGGACTCCTGGACGGCGTCGAGGCGATCGGGGTGTCCGCGCAGGCCGGCGGCCTGGTGCCGTTGGACGCGCACGGCAACACCGTGCGGCCGGCGCTGGTCGGGAACGACAAGCGGGCGCAGGTCGCCGCCGTCGAGCTGATCGACGCGCTCGGCGGGCGGGAGAAGTGGGCCGAGGCGGTGGGCTGCGTCCCGCAGTCCGGTCAGCCGGTGGCCAAGCTGCGCTGGCTGGCGAGGCACGAGCCGGACGCGGCCCGCAAGGTCGCCGCGCTGATGCAGCCGCACGACTGGCTGGTCTGGCAGCTGCTCGGCCGCCCGGCCCGGCGGACGACGGACCGCGGCGGGGCCTCGGGCACGGGCTACTGGTCGGCGGCGACCGAGAGCTGGCGGCCCGACCTGGTGGAGCTGGCGCTCGGCCGCCGGGCCGCGCTGCCGGAGGTGCTCGGCCCGGCGGAGTCCGCGGGGACGACGCCCGAGGGGCTGGTCATCTCCGCCGGCACGGGCGAGACGATGGCGGCCGCGTTCGGTCTCGGCGTCTCGGTCGGGGACGTCGTGGTGTCGCTGGGCGCGTCCGGGTCCGTGATGGCCGTGCACCACGAGGCGCTCGCCGACGCGACCGGCATGATCACCTCGTACGCCGACGCCACCGGGATGCACCTGCCGGTCGTGCACGTGACGAACGCGGTGCGGACGCTGCGCGGCACCGCGGAGATGCTGTCGACGGACCTGGAGGGCCTCTCGGAGCTGGCCCTGACGTCGACGCCGGGCGCGCACGGGCTCGTGCTGCTGCCGTACCTGGAGGGCGAGCGGACGCCCCGGCTGCCGGGCGTGGCGGGGACGTTGACGGGGCTGCGGCGGGAGTCGATGAAGCCCGAGCACCTGGCGCGGGCCGCCTTCGAGGGCATGCTGTGCGCGCTGGCCGACGCCCTCGGCGTGCTGCGGGACCGCGGGGTGCAGGCGCGGCGGGTGCTCCTGCTCGGCGCGGCGGCGGAGCTGCCGGCGGTCCGGGCGATCGCGCCGATGCTGTTCGGGGCGCCGGTCGTGGTGCCGCAGCCGGCCGACTACGCGGCGCTCGGCGCGGCGCGCCAGGCCGCGTGGGCGCTGAGCGGCGAGCTGCCGCGCTGGCCGGGCGCGGAGGCGGAGGTCTTCGAGCCGGGCGACGAGACGCCGGTGGGCTCGGCGGTGCGCCAGCAGTACGCGGCGGTCCGCGACCAGACCCACCCGGGGGCGTTCGCCTGAGACCGGCCGGCGGTCGCCACCGGCTCCACCGAGTCGAACACCCGGTCAACGCCCGCCCACGTGCGCGCAAAGGAATCGTTCCGCCCGCTCCCCCGCCCCGGTTTCACGTTCGGCGTACACACCACCGCCCACCTGCGGTTTCGCGCCTACTGGTTGCCCAGGCGCACTAATCGGGTTGTCCTACGTGTCACACCCGGGCCGATACTGGGCCGGTGCTCCTACGCCTCCTCAAAAGCTCGCTCCGCCCGTACCGAAGGCCCATAGGACTGCTGGTCCTGCTCCAGTTCCTCCAGACCAGCGCCTCGCTCTACCTGCCCACCCTGAACGCCGACATCATCGACAACGGTGTCGTGCGGGGGGACACCGGCTACATCCTGCGGTTCGGCGCCGTGATGATCGCCGTGACCGTCGTCCAGGTCGTCTGCAACATCGGCGCCGTCCACTACGGCGCCCGCACCGCCGCCGCCGTCGGCCGGGACGTGCGGGCCGCGGTCTTCGACCGGGTGCAGTCGTTCTCCGCGCGCGAGGTGGGGCACTTCGGGGCCCCCTCGCTGATCACCCGCACGACGAACGACGTCCAGCAGGTGCAGATGCTGGTCCTGATGGCGTTCACCATGGTGGTGTCCGCGCCGATCATGTGCGTGGGCGGCGTCCTCATGGCGCTCGGCCTGGACGTGCCGCTGTCGGGCGTGCTGCTCGCGGTGATCCCGGTCCTCGCCGTCTCGCTCTCGGTGATCATCCGCAGGGCGCGGCCGCTGTTCCGGTCGATGCAGGAGCGCCTCGACGGCGTGAACCGCATCCTGCGCGAGCAGATCACCGGCAACCGGGTGATCAGGGCGTTCGTCCGGGACGACTACGAGCGCGCCCGGTTCGGGGAGTCGAACCGCGAGCTGACCGACGTGTCGCTCGCGACGGGCCGGCTGATGGCGTTCATGTTCCCGACCGTGATGACGGTGGTGAACGTCTCCAGCGTGGCGGTGGTGTGGTTCGGCGCGCACCGGATCGACTCCGGGGCGATGGCGATCGGCGACCTGACCGCGTTCCTCGCCTATCTGATGCAGATCGTGATGTCCGTGATGATGGCCACCTTCATGTTCATGATGGTGCCGCGCGCGGAGGTGTGCGCCGAGCGGATCGTCGAGGTCCTCGACACCGACTCCAGCGTCGTGCCGCCGAAGGACGGCGTCCGGGTGCTGCGCCGGCACGGTCATCTGGAGGTGCGGGGCGCGGACTTCCGCTACCCGGGCGCCGAGGAGCCGGTGCTGCGCGGGGTGGACCTGGTGGCCCTGCCGGGCGAGACGACGGCGGTCATCGGCTCGACGGGCAGCGGGAAGTCGACGCTGCTCAGCCTGGTGCCGCGGCTGATCGACACCACCGGCGGCGAGGTGCTCGTCGACGGCGAGGACGTCCGCCGCATCGATCCCGCGCTGGTCGCGCGGACGGTGGGGCTCGTCCCGCAGAAGCCGTACCTGTTCTCCGGCACCGTCGCGACGAACCTGCGCTACGGCAACCCGGCGGCCACGGACGAGGAGCTGTGGCACGCGCTGGAGGTCGCGCAGGCGGCGGAGTTCGTGCGGCTCCTGGAGGGCGGCCTGGACGCGCCGATCGCGCAGGGCGGGACCAACGTCAGCGGCGGGCAGCGGCAGCGGCTCGCGATCGCGCGGACGCTGGTGCAGCGGCCGGAGATCTACCTGTTCGACGACTCGTTCTCGGCGCTCGACTACGCCACCGACGCGGCCCTCAGGCTCGCGCTCGCGCGGGAGACGGCCGAGGCGACGGTGGTGATCGTCGCCCAGCGGGTGTCGACCATCCGGGAGGCCGACCGGATCGTGGTGCTCGACGAGGGTCGGGTGGTCGGCACCGGCCGGCACCACGAGCTGATGGACACCAACGAGACCTACCGGGAGATCGTCCTCTCCCAGCTCACGGAAGCGGAGGCCGCCTGATGGCCGGGCCCATGGCACGTGCGATGTCGGCCGGCGGGCCGGGGTCGAAGTCGATGGACTTCAAGGGGTCCGGCAAGCGCCTGCTGCGGCTGCTCGCGGTGGAGCGGCTGAGGCTGTGCGGCATGCTGCTCGCGGTGACGTGCAGCGTCGCGCTGACGGTCGCCGGGCCGAGGATCCTCGGGGCGGCCACCGACCTGCTGTTCGCGGGGATCGTCGGGCGGGAGATGCCCGCCGGGACCACGAAGGCGCAGGCCCTGGAGGAGCTGCGGGAGCGGGGCGACGGCGGGATCGCCGACATGCTCGGCGGCGTGGACTTCACCCCCGGCCGGGGCATCGACTTCGGGGCGATCGGCACGGTGCTGCTCTGGGCGCTGCTGGTGTTCGTCGGGGCGGGGCTGCTGATGCTGGTCGCGACGCAGCTGGCGAACCGGGTGATCAACCGGACCGTGTACCGGATGCGCGAGGACGTGCAGGCGAAGCTGTCCCGGCTGCCGCTGTCGTACTTCGACCGGGCCAAGCGCGGGGACGTGCTGAGCCGGGCGACCAACGACCTGGACAACCTCGGGCAGACGCTGTCGCAGTCCATGGGACAGATGATCAACTCGGTGCTCACCATCATCGGCGTCCTGGTGATGATGGTGATCGTCTCGCCGCTGCTGGCCCTGGTCGCGCTGGTCACCGTCCCGGTGTCGGTGTTCGTCGCGACGAGGATCGGCAAGCGCTCGCAGCCGTACTTCGTGCAGCAGTGGCGGACCACCGGCGCGCTCAACGCGCACGTCGAGGAGATGTACACCGGGCACGCGCTGGTGAAGGTCTTCGGGCGGCAGGAGGAGTCGGCGGAGGACTTCCGCGAGCAGAACGAGGCGCTGTACGAGGCGTCCTTCAAGGCCCAGTTCAACAGCGGGATCATGCAGCCGCTGATGCTGTTCATCAGCAACCTGAACTACGTGCTCGTCGCCGTCGTCGGCGGGCTGCGGGTGGCGTCCGGCGCGCTGTCGATCGGCGACGTGCAGGCGTTCATCCAGTACTCGCGGCAGTTCTCGATGCCGCTGACGCAGGTCGCGTCGATGGCGAACCTCGTGCAGTCGGGGGTCGCCTCCGCCGAGCGGATCTTCGAACTGCTCGACGCGGACGAGCAGTCCGCGGACCCGGAGCGCCCCGAGCGGCCGGCGGAGCTGCGCGGGCGGGTCGCGCTCGAGCGCGTCTCGTTCCGCTACGAGGCGGACAAGCCGCTCATCGAGGACCTGACGCTGCACGTCGAGCCCGGGCAGACGGTCGCGATCGTCGGGCCGACCGGCGCGGGCAAGACGACGCTCGTGAACCTGCTCATGCGGTTCTACGAGGTCACCGGCGGGCGGATCACGCTCGACGGCGTCGACGTCTCGAAGATGTCGCGCGACGGGCTGCGCGCGGAGATCGGCATGGTGCTCCAGGACACCTGGCTGTTCGGCGGCACCATCGCGGAGAACATCGCCTACGGGGCTCCGAAGGACGTGACCCGCGAGCAGATCGAGGCGGCGGCCCGCGCGGCGCACGCGGACCGGTTCATCCGGACGCTGCCCGACGGCTACGACACCCGCGTCGACGACGAGGGCGGCGACGGGCAGGGCGTCAGCGCCGGCGAGAAGCAGCTGATCACCATCGCGCGGGCGTTCCTGTCCGACCCGGTGATCCTGGTCCTCGACGAGGCGACCAGCTCCGTCGACACCCGCACCGAGGTGCTCATCCAGCAGGCGATGGCCCGCCTCGCCCACGGCCGCACCTCGTTCGTCATCGCGCACCGGCTCTCCACGATCCGCGACGCGGACGTGATCCTGGTGATGGAGAACGGCTCGATCGTCGAACAGGGCTCCCACGACGCCCTGCTGGCGGCGGACGGCGCCTACGCCCGGCTGTACGCGGCGCAGTTCGCGCAGGCGGTGGCGGAGGTCGAGTAGGACCTCCTGCGGCCTGGACGGCGGCGGCCCGTACCCCCGACAGGGGGGGGCGGGCCGCCGCCGTCGTCAGTCGAGGTAGCCGCGCAGCTGGTCGGCGAAGGCGTGGTCGCGGAGCTTGTTGAGGGTCTTGGACTCGATCTGGCGGATGCGTTCGCGGGTGACGCCGAAGAGGCGGCCGATCTCCTCCAGGGTGCGCGGGCGGCCGTCGACGAGCCCGTAGCGGAGCTGGACGACCTTGCGTTCGCGCTCGCCGAGGGTGGACAGGACGGCCTCCAGGTGCTCGCGCAGGAGCAGGAACGCGGCGGACTCGACCGGGGACGCGGCGTCGCCGTCCTCGATGAGGTCGCCGAGCGCGACGTCGTCCTCCTCGCCGACCGGGGCGTGCAGCGAGACGGGCTCCTGGGCGAGCCGCAGCACCTCGCTGACCCGCTCGGGCAGCAGGTCGAGCTGGGCGGCGACCTCCTCGGGCGTCGGCTCGTAGCCGTTCTCCTGGAGCATCCGGCGCTGCACCCGCACCACGCGGTTGATCAGCTCGACGACGTGCACGGGGACCCGGATGGTGCGGGCCTGGTCGGCGAGCGCGCGGGACATGGCCTGGCGGATCCACCAGGTGGCGTACGTCGAGAACTTGTAGCCGCGGGCGTAGTCGAACTTCTCGACCGCGCGGATCAGGCCGAGGTTGCCCTCCTGGACCAGGTCGAGCATGGTCAGACCGCGGCCGACGTACCGCTTGGCGACGGACACGACGAGGCGGAGGTTCGCCTCGATCAGCCGGCGCTTGGCGATCCGGCCGAGGACGACGAGGCGGTCGAGGTCGTCGGCGAGCCGGGGGTCGAGGGCGTCGGCGCCGCCCGCGAGGCGCTCCTCGGCGAAGAGCCCGGCCTCGACGCGGCGGGCGAGGTCGACCTCCTCGACGGCCGTGAGCAGCGGGATGCGGCCGATCTCGCGCAGGTACTGGCGGAACAGGTCGGAGGAGGGGCCGCCGGTCTCCGGCCGGGCGGGGCGGCCGGCGGCCTCGGGGTCGGCGGCCTCCGCGCCGGTCGTCCCCGCGCCGGCGGTCTCCGCGCCGGGGGTCTCCAGGGCCACGAGGTCGGACGCGGCCGGCTCGTCGGGGACGTCGGGGTGGTGGCGCTGGGCGGGCACGGCGGGCTCGGCGGGGCGGACGTCGGCCGTGCCGTGCGGGCGGGGCGGGGTCGGCGCCTCGGCGGCCGCGGCCGGGGACTGGGTCTGGGTCTGCACGGGGGCGACCTCCAGGGTGATCGCTGCCGCCGTCGGGGGTCGTGGGGTGGCAGCGTGGCTTCGTGCGCTGTGCACCGTGCGGCACCGGGTGCGAGGGGCCCGGCCCGCCCCCGTGGCACGGGCCGGCCGCGAACCGGCGGGAACCGGTGGGCGCCGCACCTCAGTGTGGAGTAAGACACATGGTCGCCACGAGGGGCGTGCGACCACTTTTTGCGACCCGTCCGTGACCGCGCGGTTACCGGGCGGCAGGCGCCCGCCCGCCCCCGGCGGCGTCTCACGCGGGCCCCGGGCGGCACCGCGTGCCCGGTCAGAGCGCCGCGGCGCCCTTGTTCCGCAGGGTCTGGGCGTACTGCTGGAGGACCCAGAGCTCGTTCTGGACGGCGGCAACCTGCGCCGGGTCGCCGTGGGAGCCCAGGCGGGTGTAGGTGCCCTGGACCTCGGCGATGCGACGGTCGACGGCACGCAGCCGGACGTGGACGAGCTGGACGCCGGCGTAGAGGTCGTCGACCTTCTTGGCGTGGATCGCCTCGACGGCCAGCTCGGTGACCAGGGCGCGGACCCGGTCGTCGGGGGCGGTGTCGCGGACGCGGGCCAGGTAGGCGGTGACGTCGGCCGCGCCCTGTTCCGCGCCGCCGGCCTCCTCGATGGTGCGGCGGACCGCGGCGTAGGGCTCGGCGGTGAACTCGTCCGCGCCGTAGGCGTCGAACGCCGGGGCGACCAGGTGGGGGTACTGCAGGGCGAGCTTGAGCAGTTCGCGCTCGGTGCGGTGGGCGGGGCTGCGCAGGTGCAGGGCGGGCCCGGCGGAGGCGGTGGGCCGGGGGGCGGGCGGCGGCCCGCCCCGGCGGTCACGGGGGCCCTGCGCGCCGGGCGCGGGGGCGCGCCCGCCGCGCTCGCGCGCCCAGCGGGCGAGCTGCGCGACCCGCTTGACGACGAACTGGGTGTCGAGGATGCCGAGCAGCCCGGCGAGCTGGACGGCGACCTCGTGCTGCTGGCTGATGTTCTTGATCCGGGCGACGACCGGCGCGGCCTCGTCGAGCGCGGCGGCGCGCCCGCCGGACGTCTCCAGGTCGTAGCGGGCGACGATCTGCCGCAGCGCGAACTCGAAGAGCGGGGTGCGCGGCCGGACCAGCTCGGCGACCGCCTCGTCGCCCTTGGCGAGCCGCAGGTCGCAGGGGTCCATGCCGTCGGGGGCGACGGCGATGTAGGTCTCGGCGGCGAACTTCTGGTCGTCCTCGAAGGCGCGCAGGGCGGCCTTCTGGCCCGCCGCGTCGCCGTCGAAGGTGAAGATGACGCGGGCGGAGCCGTTGTCCATAAGGAGGCGGCGAAGGATCTTGATGTGCTCGCCGCCGAACGCGGTGCCGCAGGTGGCGATGGCGGTGGTGACGCCGGCCAGGTGGCAGGCCATGACGTCGGTGTAGCCCTCGACGACGACGGCCCGGCTGGACTTCGCGATGTCCTTCTTCGCCAGGTCGATGCCGTAGAGGACCTGGGACTTCTTGTAGATCGGCGTCTCGGGGGTGTTGAGGTACTTCGGGCCGGTGTCGTCGTCGCGGAGCCTGCGGGCGCCGAAGCCGACGACGTCCCCGCCGATGTCGCGGATGGGCCACATCAGGCGGCCGCGGAAGCGGTCGATGGGGTTGCGGCGGCTCTCCTGGCCGAGGCCGGAGGTGAGGATCTCCTTGTCGGTGAAGCCCTTGCCGCGCAGGAACCGGGTGAGGTGGTCCCAGCCGGCCGGGCTGTAGCCGACCCCGAAGTGCGCCGCGGCGGCCTGGTCGAAGCCGCGCTCGGCGAGGAACTTCCGGGCGGTCTCCGCCTCGGGGCTCTCCAGCTGCTCGACGAAGAACTGGGCGGCGACCTGGTGCGCCTCGACCAGCCGGACCCGCTCCCCGCGCTGGTGGGAGGGGTTGTAGCCGCCCTCCTCGTAGCGCAGGGTGATGCCGGCCTGGGCGGCGAGGCGCTCGACCGTCTCGGAGAACGTGAGGTGGTCGATCTTCATCAGGAAGGCGAGGGTGTCGCCGCCCTCCTGGCAGCCGAAGCAGTGGAAGAGACCCTTGCTCGGGCTGACCTGGAAGGAGGGCGACTTCTCGTCGTGGAAGGGGCACAGGCCCTTGAGGTTGCCGCCGCCCGCGTTGCGGAGCTGGAGGTATTCGGACACCACGACGTCGATCGGGACCGCGTCCCGCACCTTCTTGATGTCGTCGTCGTTGATCCGTCCAGCCACGCACCGATTCTACGGGTGGGCTGTGACATCCCCGAGCGGCGTCGTGGGGTCGGCGAGCGAGTGGGGGTCCACGGGCCTGCGGGAGCGGATGAGGTCCTGGATGCCGTCCGTGACGTCCCAGACGTTGACGTTCATCCCGGCCAGCACCCGGCCGTCCTTGAGCCAGAAGGCGATGAACTCGCGCTTGCCGGTGTCGCCGCGCACCACGACCTGGTCGTAGCTGCCGGGCGGCGCGTACCCGGAGTACTCCATGCCGAGGTCGTACTGGTCGGAGAAGAAGTACGGCACCCGGTCGTAGGCCACGTCCTGGCCGAGCATGGCGCGGGCGGCGGCGGGGCCGCCGTTCAGCGCGTTCGCCCAGTGCTCGACGCGCAGCCGGACGCCGAAGAGCGGGTGGTCGGCGGCGGCGACGTCGCCGGCGGCGAAGATGTCGGGGTCGGAGGTGCGCAGCGAGGCGTCGACGGCGATGCCGCCGCCGTGGGCGCGGTCGACGAGGGCGAGGCCGGCGGACTCGGCGAGCGCGGCGCGCGGGCTCGCGCCGATCGCGGCGAGGACGTCGTGGGCGGGGTGCTCCTCGCCGTCGTCGGTGCGGGCGGCCAGCACCATGCCGTCCTGGCCGATGATCTCGGTGAGGCTCGCGCCGAAGTGGAAGCGGACGCCGTGCTCGGCGTGCAGGTCGGTGAAGACCTGGCCGACCTCGGGGCCGAGGACGCCGTGCAGCGGGGTGGGGCTCGGCTCGACGACCGTGACCTCGGCGCCGTAGGAGCGGGCGGCGGCGGCGACCTCCAGGCCGATCCAGCCGGCGCCGGCGATCACCAGGTGGCCGTTGTCGCGGCCGAGCGCGGTGAGGGTGCCGCGCAGCCGCTCGCTGTGGGCGAGGCGGCGCAGGTGGTGGACGCCGGCCAGGTCGGTGCCGGGGACGTCCAGGCGGCGCGGTTCGGCGCCGGTGGCCAGGAGCAGCTTGTCGTAGGTGATGACCGTGCCGTCGCCGAGGCGGACGGTGCGGGCGACCCGGTCGACGTGGGTGACGGTCTGGCCGAGGT
Source organism: Streptomyces sp. NPDC060194 (assembly GCF_042728285.1). Taxonomy (NCBI): domain Bacteria; kingdom Bacillati; phylum Actinomycetota; class Actinomycetes; order Kitasatosporales; family Streptomycetaceae; genus Streptomyces; species Streptomyces sp. NPDC060194. The sequence continues at coordinate 9,919 of NZ_JBHWZH010000139.1, forward strand.
GCAGTTCGACGCGGGCCTGGGCGTACCAGCCGGGGTCCTTGGCGAGGGTCGACTCCCGGGAGTCCTTGCCCAGGAGGAAGCCCTTGGAGAGCGGGGGGCGCTCGTAGGGGTGGTCGTTCTCGTCGCCGATCAGGATGACGCGGCCCTCGAAACCCTCCTCCCTCAGGGTCTCGGCGGCCTTGGCTCCGGCCAGGCCCGCGCCGATGATGACGAATGTGCGGTGTGCGTCGGCCACTTGGTTGCCTCCTCGTGGGGTGCGTACGCCGTCTGCGAGCGTCCCGCACTGTGCGTGGGCGGGGGAAGGGGGCGGGGGCGCGGCGCGGTACCGGCGCGCCCCCGGGGTCACTGTCTGAGGCGGGCGTGCAGGGAGCGGGCCGCGACGTCGGTGAGGGAGGCGATCTGGTCGACGATCACCCGCTTGCGGGCGCGGTCGTCGTCGGCCTCCTCCCACAGGGCGCGGAACTGCGGGTCGAGGCCGAGCGGGGCCCGCGCGGTGAGCGCCTCGGCGAGTTCGGCGATGACGACGCGCTGATCGGCGCGGAGCCGCTCCAGTTCGTCGCGCTGGATGACGTAGCGGTCGGCGACGGCCTTGAGGACCGCGCACTCCAGGCGGGTCTCGCGCGGGACGACCAGCTCGGCGGCGTACCGGGTGAGCGGGCCCGTGCCGTGGGCGGCGCGGGTGGCGCCCTCGGCGGCGAGGCAGAAGCGGCCGATGAGCTGGCTGGTGGCGTCCTTGAGGCGGGCCTGGTCGACGGCGCTGCCGTCGTAGCCGTGCGGCCACCACTCCTGGGCGAGGAGCCGGTCCAGGGCGGCGTCCAGCTCGGCGGGTTCGGTGCCGGCCGGGACGTGCCGGCCGGCGGCGACGGCGGCGATGTCGGCCCGCTCGGCGGCGGAGCGGAGCAGGGCGGGATCGAGGTGGCCGGCGTGCAGGCCGTCCTCGAAGTCGTGGACGGAGTAGGCGACGTCGTCGGACCAGTCCATGACCTGGGCCTCGAAGCACTGGCGGTCGGCGGGGGCGCCGCGGCGGACCCAGTCGAAGACGGGGCGGTCGTCCTCGTAGACGCCGAACTTCGGGGAGTCGGGGGCGGTGGGGTGGGCGCCCAGCGGCCAGGGGTACTTGGTGGCGGCGTCGAGCGCGGCGCGGGTGAGGTTCAGGCCGACGCTGACGAGGCGTCCGCTCGCGTCCTCCACGAAGCGCTTGGGCTCGATGCGGGTGAGCAGGCGCAGCGACTGGGCGTTGCCCTCGAAGCCGCCGCAGTCCTTGGCGAACTCGTTGAGCGCCTGTTCGCCGTTGTGGCCGAACGGGGGGTGGCCCATGTCGTGGGAGAGGCAGGCCGCCTCCACGAGGTCGGGGTCGCAGCCGAGGGCGGCACCGAGCTCGCGGCCGACCTGGGCGCACTCCAGGGAGTGGGTGAGGCGGGTGCGGGGGCTGGCGTCCCAGACGTGTGTCAGGTACTCGCCGGCGCCGCCCTGGGGGACGGTGCCGGGGGTGACGACCTGGGTCTTGCCGGCGAGGCGGCGCAGCGCGGAGGAGTGCAGGACCCGGGCCCGGTCGCGCTGGAACGCGGTGCGGCCGGGGCGCTTGTCGGGCTCCGGCGCCCAGCGTTCGATCGCGGCCGGGTCGTAGGGGGATCCGTCGTGCGGACCGGCGGTCGCGCTCTCGCCTGGGTCATGTGCGGTGCCTGCCATGCACCGACAGTAGACGCCGGGACCGACATTCCGTCACTCAGGCGGTCAGGACGGGTGGGCGGGGCGTCGTCGGACGGGGCGCGGGGGCCGGGAGCAGGGCCTCGTCGTAGCGGTGCAGGACCAGTTCGGCCATCGCCGGGTGGGCGCCGAGCGGGGCGGCGGCGAGCCAGGGGGCGGCCGCGGCGCACTGGGTCGCGAAGCGGCCGGGGGCGGTGAAGTACGCGGCCACGGCGGCCCGGTGGCGGCCGCGCGCGGCGAGCGCGCGCAGCGCGTCGGGGACGGTGGGGGCGGCCGCGCTCGCGTAGGCGGGGAGGACGGGCACTCCGCCGAGCCGCGCGGAGAGCTGCCGGGCGGTGCGGCGGGCGTCCTCGGCGGAGCGCGGGTCGCGCGAGCCGGCGGCGGCCAGGACGACGCCGCCGTTGCGCCTCAGGCGGGCGGTGGTCCGCCAGCCCGCCTCCACGAGGCGGTCGTGCAGCACCTCGACGAGCAGCGGGTGCGGGCCGAGGGGCCTCGCGACCCCGGTGCGCAGGTGCGGGGCGGCGGCCGCCGCGCGGGGCAGATCGTGTGTCACGTGATGACCCCGTCCCAGGAGCAGCGGGACGAGCACCGCGCGGCCCGGGGGCAGCGCGGCGAGGGTGTCCGCCAGCAGCGGCTCCTGGAGCTCGATGTGCCCGAGCCGCACGTCGGTCCCGGGGCGCAGCGCCCGCACGCCCTCCAGGAGGGCGTGCGCGGTCCGCAGCGCGCGCGGGTCGCGGCTGCCGTGGGCGACGAGGACGAGGGCGGGCGGGGGTGCGGCGGTCATGGGGCGACCCTGGCGGGCGGAGGTTGCCGGGCGGTTGCGCGGGCGGCGTCGGGCGGTTACCCGGGGCTCACAGCGGGGGCGGGGGCGTTGTCAGGTGTCGGTTGCGCCTGTGGGGGCGCGTTCTCGCAGGACGCGCCCCAGGAGTGCGTCTCGGGAGTGCCGTCGTCGGGTGCGCAGCGTCACACGCCTCCGCAGGGGGGCGCGGCGAACCGCGCGAGGTGCGGGGCGCGTCTGGGTGGGCGAGGAACGGAACGTCGTCTCGGGGCGGGCCGGTACCGGACCGAGCACCCGCCTGGAGGCGAGCCCGCATGCGCATACCGCGCTTCCCGCCGCGCCGTGCACGTCTGCCCCTGCGCAGGCCCGGACGGCGGACCGTGCTGCGCGCCGCGGTGCTGCTGTGCGTGCTCGCGCTGCTTCCCGCGGGCTGGACGCGGCTCGCCGCGGACGACCGGCTGCGGTCGACGGACGACGTCCCGCGCACGGACGTCGCCGTCGTCTTCGGAGCGGGCCTCTGGGACGGCGAGCCGTCGCCGTACCTGGCGCACCGCCTGGACGCGGCGGCCCAGCTGTACGAGGCCGGGCGGGTGCGGGTGGTCCTGGTCACCGGCGACAACAGCCGCGAGGAGTACGACGAGCCCGACGCCATGCGCACCTACCTGGTGCGCCACGGGGTGCCCGACGACCGCATCGTCAGCGACTACGCGGGCTTCGACACCTGGGACAGCTGCGTCCGCGCGAAGCGGATCTTCGGCGTCGACCGGGCGGTGCTCGTCAGCCAGGGGTTCCACATCCGGCGGGCCGTGGCCCTGTGCCGGGCCGCGGGCGTGACCTCCTGGGGCATCGGCGTCGCCGAACCCCGCGACGGCGCGTACTACTACGGCGGTGTCCGCGAGATCCTCGCCTCGACGAAGGCCGCGCTCGACGCGGTCGCCCGGCCCGACCCCCACTTCCTGGGCGCCCGGGAGCCCGGGGTGTCCGACGCGCTGGCGGCGGTCGGGTCGGGGCGGTGACGCCGGGGGGCCGTCCTCAGGGGGTCGTCTCCTCGGCGACCCACGCCGCGTAGAGCGCGCCGGCCGCGACGACCGGGGTCGCGATGATCTCCGGGACGTCGTAGGGGTGTTCGGTGAGCAGCCAGGCCTCCAGGGCCGGGTAGCGGGCCCGGGTGGTCTTGAGGAGGACCTGCCACTCGCGTTCGGTGGTGACCGCGCCCTCCCAGCGGTAGACGGAGGTGACCGGCCCGCCGATCTGCGCGCAGGCGGCGAGCCGGCCGTCGACCGCGCCGCGGGCCAGCGTCTCGGCGGCGGCCGGACTGTCAGTGGTGGTCAGTACGGTGAGGAGTCCGGTCGGGGAGTCGGGGACGGGGGTGGTCGGTGCGGCGTCGGTCATGCGGTCAGCGTACGGAGCGGGGGTGCGTCCCGCGACGGCCCGCGGCGCCCGCCGGGGCTCAACCGCCGTAGGGGCGCGCCGCCCTCGCCGTGCGCAGGGCCTCGGCCCACCAGGCGAGCTGGTCGAGCATCGTCTTCGCCGCGGCGTCCGGCGCGGCGGGGTCGCGGTGCCGGCCGTCCTCGTCGAAGTGGCCGCGGGCGTTGTGGAAGGAGACGGTGTCGCGGAGGGTGACGGCGTGCATCTCGGCGAAGACCTGCCGCAGTTGCTCGACGGCCCGCAGGCCGCCGGACATGCCGCCGTAGGAGACGAAGCCGACGGGCCTGGCCCGCCACTGCGAGTAGTGCCAGTCGATCAGGTTCTTCAGGGACGCGGGGAAGGAGTGGTTGTACTCGGGGGTGATGACGACGAACGCGTCCGCGGCGTCGAGCCGCGGGGTGACCTCGGCGAGCGCGGCGGCGCTCTGCGGGGTGCGCGCGAAGCTGGTCGGCAGGTCGACGTCGGCGAGGTCGACCTGTTCGGTCGCGAAGTCGTCGCGCTCGTCGGTGCGGGCGCGGAACCAGTCGGCGAGGACGGGCCCGAACCGGCCCTCCCGGTTGCTGGCGAGGATCACGGCGAGCCGGAGCGGCGCGCGCGAGGCGGGGGCGGACGGCTGCGGGAGCGCGGTGGGCGCGGTTGCGGTCATGGGGAGAGCCTGTGACCTCGAGCGCGGTTGAGGTCAAGCGGGGCGCGGCGGCCGCGGGCGGCGACGCGCACGCCCGGGCCCGCACCCTCACGAGGTCCCGCGCGACCGTCCGGCGCGTCAC
>NZ_JBHWZH010000140.1:0-14543 GCF_042728285.1 Streptomyces sp. NPDC060194
GCGCTCCTGAGAGCCGCGCCCCGGCGGCCCGCCGGTCCTAGGAGCCACCGACTCATGACGACACCGACCGGCCTCGGCCGCCGGGCCGCACCGGCCCTCTTCCTCGCCCCGTTCCTCGTCCTCTTCCTCGCCACGCTGGTCGCGCCGATCGGCTACGCGCTCTGGATGAGCCTGTTCCGCGAACAGGCCGCGTCCGGACTCGGGTTCGGCGGGACGGAGACGCTCTTCGTCGGGGCGGACAACTACCTGCGGGCGCTCGCCGACCCGGGCTTCCGCCGCGGGTTCCTGCACATCGCCCTGTACTGCGTCATCTACATCCCCGTGATGGTCGGCGGCGCGCTCGCCCTCGCGCTGCTCGTGGACTCCGCGATGGCGCGGGCCCGGCGGTTCTTCCAGCTCGCGTACTTCCTGCCGCACGCCGTGCCCGGTCTGATCGCCGCGATCATCTGGGGGTTCCTCTACACCCCGGGGCTCAGCCCGGTGGTCGACCTGCTGCGCGCGCTCGGCTCCGACCTCGACTTCCTCGGGCCCGACGCCGTCGTCTTCTCGATGGCCAACGCGGCGGCCTGGCAGTGGACCGGATACAACATGGTGATCTTCTACGCCGCGCTGCAGGCCGTCCCCCGCGAGACGCTGGAGGCCGCGACGGTGGACGGGGCGGGCCACCTGCGGACCGCGCTGGCGGTGAAGCTGCCGATGATCCGGTCGGCGGTCGTGCTGACCGTGCTCTTCACCGCGGTCGGCGCGATCCAGCTCTTCAACGAGCCGGAGGTGCTGCGCGCGCAGGCGTCGTCGATCTCGCAGAACTGGAGCCCGGTGATGTTCATCTACCAGGCGGCGTTCACCCGGCACGACTACGGGCTCGCGGCGGCGGCGTCGCTGCTCCTCGCGGTGCTCGGAGCGCTGCTGTCGTACGTCGTCACCACGTTCGGCAACCGCTGGAAGGAGGCGTGACGGTGGCTGTCACCACGACGCCGCGGCCCGTCGAGGCCGTCGCACCGGGGCGGACCCCGGCACCCCCGACGCCGCGGCGCGCGGCCGGCGGGCCGTCCTGGGCGTCCCGGACGGTCGTCAACACGCTGCTCGCCGTCGTCGCCGTCTACACGCTCATGCCGCTCAGCTGGCTGCTGGTCAACGCGACGAAGAGCAACGGGGACCTGTTCGGCAGCCCGGGGTTCGCGCTCGCGGAGTTCCACCTCTTCGGCAATCTCGCGGACCTGTTCACCTACCAGGACGGCGTCTTCGGGCGGTGGCTCGCCAACAGCATGCTGTACTCGGTGGTCGGCGCGCTCGCCTCGACGCTGGTCTCGATGCTCGCCGGGTACGCCTTCGACACCTACGCCTTCCGGGGGAAGGAGAAGCTGTACGGGCTCGTCCTGCTCGGCATCCTGGTCCCGCACACGGTCATCTCGCTGCCGATGTACCTGATGGCGTCGGAGGTCGGACTGGTCAACAGCTACTGGGCGGTGCTGGTCCCCGGACTCGTCAACCCGTTCGGGGTGTACCTGGCGCGGATCTTCACCGAGAGCTACGTGCCCGGGGAGACGCTGGAGGCGGCGCGGCTCGACGGGGCGGGCGAGCTGCGGACGTTCCGGTCGGTGGCGCTGCCGATGCTGTCGCCGGCGTTCGTGACGATCTTCCTGTTCTCGTTCACCGGCAGTTGGAACAACTTCTTCCTGCCGCTGGTGATGCTGAACGACTCGTCGCTCTACCCGGTGGGGCTCGGCCTGTTCACCTGGAACGCGACGCTCGCGCAGGAGCCGCAGCTCTATGCTTTCGTCATCACGGGGTCGCTGATCTCGATCGTGCCGCTCGCCGTCGCGTTCGTCGCCCTGCAGCGGTTCTGGCGGTCGGGGCTGACGGCGGGAGCGGTCAAGTGAGCACGTATCGGCGGCCGTTGACGGTGCTGGCGATGGAGCCGGCCGTGCGGGAGGCGCTGTTCGACGCGGCGGCGCTGGAGCGGTTGGTCGCTGTCGCGGACACCGATCCGGCGCTCGTCGTGCAGGACTTCGCCGATCCGGCGGCGGCCGCGGCGCTGGCGCGTGCGGAGGCGCTGTTCACCGGGTGGGGGTGTCCGCCGCTGACCGCGGAGTCGCTGGCGCGGATGCCGTCGCTGCGTACGGTCGTCCATGCCGCGGGGTCGGTGAAGCACCACGTGACCGACGCGTGCTGGAAGCGGGGCATCACCGTCGCGTCGGCCGCCGGCGCGAACGCGTTGCCGGTGGCGGAGTACACGGTCGCCGCGATCCTGTTCGCGGGCAAGCGGGTCCTGGACGCCCAGCGGGTGTACCGGGAGAAGCGGACGTGGGTGAGCCCGATCGACGTCGTCGGGTCGGGGGGCAACTACCGGCGGACGATCGGTGTGGTCGGGGCGTCGAGGATCGGGCGGCGGGTGGTCGAGCTGCTGCGGCCGTACGACGTCGAGGTGCTGCTCTACGACCCCTACGTGGGTGAGGAGGAGGCGCGGGGGCTCGGGGCGCGGTCCGTCGGCCTCGACGCACTGGCCGCGCGCAGTGACGTGGTGACCGTCCACGCGCCCGAACTCCCTTCCACGCGGCACCTGTTCGACCGGGCGCGGCTCGCGTTGATGCCGGACGGGGCGACGTTCGTGAACACGGCGCGCGGTTCGCTCGTCGACACCGAGGCGTTGACGGACGAACTCGTCGCGGGCCGGCTGCACGCGGTCCTCGATGTGACCGAGCCGGAGGTGCTGCCGGCGGAGTCGCCGCTGTTCGACCTGCCCAACGTGCTGCTCACCCCGCATGTCGCGGGCTCGCTGGGCAACGAGCTGGGGCGGATGACGCATGCGGCGCTGGACGAACTGGAGCGGTACGGGCGCGGGTTGCCGTTCGCCGATCCGGTGCGGGCGGAGTGGCTGGGGCGGTCGGCGTAGGGCCGCGGTCGTCCTTGGCCGTCTGGGGGGGCACGGCGGACGCCGTGCCGCGCCCCGTGCCGCCTACGCCTGCCGCAGCTCCCACCGCTCCTTCGTGATCTCGTACCGCACACCGCCGTGCTCGGAACCCTCGACCGCCGTCATGTCGTCGGGCGTGGGGATGTCCTTCGTGAGCGTCATACCGAGCTTCTCCATGACGTTGCGCGAAGGGCGGTTCACGGTCATCGTCTCGGCCCAGACCGTGCGGATGCCGAGCTCGGCGAACCCCTTCGCCAGCAGCGCCTGCGAGCCCTCGGTGGCATAGCCCCGGCCCCAGGCCGCCTGTCGCAGGCGGTAGCCGAGCTCCGCCTCGTCGCGCGGGCCCTCGCGCAGCGGACGCAGGCAGAACCAGCCGACGAACGCGCCGCCGTCCTTCTCGTGCGCGGCGAACAGGCCGAGGTCGTGATCCCAGCGCTCGTAGCCCGCGAGGATGCCGGGTATGACGCGGTCGCGGACCTCTTCCGGCGGGGTCGGAGCGCCGCCGGTCAGGTAGCGCATCACCGCCGGGTCGCTGTCCAGCTCGATCAGCAGTTCCGCCTCCGTGGCGGCGAAGGGACGGAGGGTCAGGCGCTCGGACTCAAGGTAGGTGGGCACGTCAGGATCATGGCCGACACCGGTCGGACGGTCCAGGGAGTTTTCGGGCCGCGTCTGCCACCGGGCGGGGTGCTGGAGGAACAGCGGCATGGCACGGCCGCCCTCACGCCAGGGGCGAGGAGGCGCCTCCATCGCCTCCGCGTCACGGGCGACTCGCGGCGAACGGGCCCGGCGGCCGGGGCCGCGCTGTACCGCGGGGCGGAGGCGTTCGCCCGGCTCACCGACGCGTTCTACGCGAGGGTGGTGAAGGACGAGGTCCTCGCGCCGGTCTTCGACGGGATGTCGCCGGACCACGCCGCGCACGTGGCGCTGTGGCTGGGCGAGGTCTTCGGCGGACCCGCCGTCTACACCGCCGAGCACGGCGGATGTCCCGCGATGCTGGCGCACCACCTCGACCGGGCGCTCACGGAGGCCCAGCGGTCGCGGTGGGTGGCCCTGCTGACCGCGGCCGCCGACGAGGTGGGACTGCCCGACGACCCGGAGTTCCGGTCGGCGTTCGTCGCGTACCTCGAGTGGGGCACCCGGATCGCCCTGGCGAACTCCCAGCCGGGCGCGGCGCCGCCGCGCAGCGCGCCGGTGCCGCGGTGGGGCTGGGGCGAGGCCCCGCCGTACGTCAGCTGACGACTCCGCCGCCCGCCGGCGTGCCGGGGGTCGTCGACGTGGTGCGGCTCGTAGGCGTCGCAGGTGGCGAGGACCTCGGCGTGCCTCCGTGGGGTCGGCGCCGTGGGCGGCCGTGGGGAGCCGCCGTTGTGCGTGGACCGTTCCTGATCGGGGTGTAGCGCGTCCACTGCCGCGGCGCGCGTGGGCGCGGCTGCCCCTGTGGTCAGTGGCTCAGCGCGTACCAGAGCACCGCCCACAGTGCGGCGAACGGCACGACGGCGGCGGCGAGCAGGGTGAGGGCCGCCGGAAGGGCGGCGGTCAGCCGCGGGGCACCGCGGCGGCGGCGTCGGCGGAAGACCGCCGCGGCCGGCAGCGGCGGCATCACGATCAGGCCGAAGCAGAGCACCGGGGCCGCGAGCCGGCCGAGGAAGCCGCCGCCGTGCGCGACCTGGTCGACGCCGATGCCTCCGAAGACGAGCACGGGCCAGTACAGCAGGCCGAGCGCGAGCGCCGAGACGAGCGCGACCACGAGGCCCTCGGCGATCCGCTCGACCCGCTTGCGCCCGGTGCCGGCTTCCATGGTGCCGCTGTCCGTCATGCCTGACTCCCGCTGTTCCGGCGCTCCCGTCGAGCCCGTGCGTCGAGACTGACGAGCGACGGCCGCAGAGGTCACGCGCGGCAGGCGCCCGCTCGGCGGGCGAGGGCTGCCGCCCTCGGGCAGGCGCCCTGGTCCGGGGGGTGGCGGCCGCCGTCGTGCGGAAACGACGGCGGCCGGGGTGATTGCACGAGGCGTGCGGAACGTGGGGCGCTCGCCGGATCCCGACGCGCGGGGTCTCCGGGGAACGGGTCGCGGCGGGGCGCAGTACTGCGGCAACACCGTGGCAACGAAGCCTTCGTGCTGTGTGCATGGATCACCGGGGGCGGTGGACGTAGCGTCCTGTCCGCCGCCTTCGTGGTTCCGCTCGCAGTCGAGAGGTTTACTGTCATGGACACATCCAGAACGTCCGGTCCCAGCCGCCGTGGGGTGCTGGCCGGTGCCGCCGCCGTCGCCGCCGGGGCCACCGTGCCCGCGCTCGCCGCGGCGCCGGCACGGGCCGCGGCAGCGCGGCCGAACGTGCTGCTGATCGTCACCGACGACCAGCCGAAGCAGACGGAGTGGGCGACGCCGAAGACCGTCGCGTGGCTGGCGGAGCAGGGGGTGCGGTTCACCAACGGGCACTCCACCACGCCGCTGTGCGCGCCGTCGCGGTCGTCGGTGTTCTCCGGCCGGTACGCGCACAACCACGGGGTGCGCAACAACGGGGCCTCGAAGTCGCTGGACCAACGCACCACGCTGCAGCGGTACTTGAAGCAGGCGGGGTACCGGACCGGGCTGTTCGGGAAGTACCTCAACTCCTGGGACCTCGCCGACGCGCCGCCGCACTTCGAGGAGTTCGCGCTGCTGCGGCCCGCTTACGTGGACGGGACGTTCAACGTGAACGGCACCGTGCAGACCGTCCCCGGGTACACCACGACCGTCGTGCGGAACCGGACGCTCGCGTTCCTCGACAAGTCCCGCACGGACGACCGGCCCTGGTTCGCCTACGTCACCCCGTACGCCTCGCACGGGCCGAACACGCCGGAGGAGAAGTACGCGGGGAGCACCGTACCGGCGTGGGACGGGCGGCCCTCGGTGCCGGAGGCCGACCGCAGCGACAAGCCCGCGTACGTGAGGAACGCGACCGGGACGCTCGCGGACGGCCGACAGACCCGCGCCAAGCAGTTGCGGACGCTGCGGTCGGTGGACGACCTGGTGGGCGCGTTCCGCGAGAAGCTGGCGGCGCTGGGGCAGTTGGACAACACGCTCGTCATCTACATCGCCGACAACGGCTTCAACTGGTCCGACCACGGGCTCGGCGGCAAGGGGGTGCCCTACCGGCCCGCGCACGAGGTGCCGTTCTACCTCTCCTGGCCCGGCGGCGGGCTCGGCGGCGGCACGACCGACAACCGGATCGTGGCCAACATCGACATCGCGCCGACCGTGCTCGACGCGGCCGGCATCACCCCCGACACGCCCCACGACGGGCGGTCGCTGCTGAGCGGGTACTCCCGCGACCACCTGCTGATCGAGTGGTGGAAGCAGGGGACGGCGGCGGGCGGGCAGAACACCTGGTCGTCGTACGTGGCCAGGGACCGGCAGTACACCGAGTACTACGACCTGCACACCGACGCCTCGGGCACGGTGGCCGGCACCGGGCAGGTCCGGTTCCGCGAGTACTACGACCTCCAGGCCGACCCGTACCAGCTGAGCAACGGCCTGCACCAGGCGACGCCGGCGCAGGAGCAGGCGCTCGGGATCCCGGGGCTCGCGAGCGCGCTCGCCGCGGACCGCCGGGCCTGACGGAAGAGGAGCACCCGAGGATGAGCCGCCGCTGCTGTGCCCCCGGCCGCACCACCGCGCCGGGCGGGCTGCCGGACGGGTCCGGCCGGACCGCCCTGCCGCTGCTCGGCCACGGCCACCGGGCGCACGGCGGCGGCCCGCCCGCGGGCGCGTTCGCGCCGCTGATCGCGCTCGACGGGGGTGCGTTCCGGATGGGGACGGCCGACGCCGACGCCTTCCCCGAGGACGGCGAGGGGCCGGTGCGCCACGTCGAGGTGTCCCCGTTCCGGATCTCCGCGACGGCCGTCAGCCACGCCGAGTTCCGGGCCTTCGCGTCGGCCACCGGCCACCGGACGGAGGCGGAGCGGTTCGGGTACTCGTTCGTCTTCCGCGGGAGCGTCACCGACCGGGCGCGCGCGGCCGCCGAGCCGGTGCCGGGCGCGGACTGGTGGCTGGCGGTGCCGGGGGCGTGGCACGGGGCGCCCGAGGGGCCGGGGTCGAGTGCGGACGGCCGGCTCGACCACCCCGTCACCCACGTCTCCTGGCACGACGCGCAGGCGTACTGCGCCTGGTCGGGGACCCGGCTGCCGACGGAGGCGGAGTGGGAGTACGCCGCCCGGGGCGGGCTCGACCAGGCCCGCCACCCGTGGGGCGACGAGCCGCCGACCCCGGACCGGGCGGTCATCTTCCGCGGGGCGTTCCCCGACGGGCCGACCGCCCCCGTCGGGACCGCGCCCGTCCGCTCGCACGCCCCCAACGCCTTCGGGCTGCACCACGCCGTCGGCAACGTCTGGGAGTGGACGGCGGACCGGTTCGCGCCCGGCTCCCCCGCCCGGGCGCTGCGCGGCGGGTCCCACCTGTGCCACGTGTCGTACTGCAACCGCTACCGGTGCTCGGCGCGGACGTCGAACACGCCGGACGCGTCGACGGGGCACACGGGGTTCCGGGTGGCGGCGGACGCGTAGTCAGGACCGGTCGGCGCCCACGAGGTCCGGCCGGTCCTCGTTCCCGCCTCCGCCGCCGTCGCCGCTCGCCGCGAGCGCGCGGTTGCGGCGGATCGAGGACCACAGGGAGAGGCCGATCAGGACGACGCCGATGAGGCCGGTGACGACGTCGTTGATCTCGTACCGGATGGTGATCATGAGGAGGACGGCGAGGGCGCCGATGGCGTAGTGGGCGCCGTGCTCCAGGTAGACGTAGTCGTCGAGGGTGCCCTGGCGGACCAGGTAGACGGTCAGGGACCGCACGTACAGCGCGCCGATGCCGAGGCCGAGCGCCATCAGGACGATGTCGTTGGTGACGGCGAACGCGCCGATGACGCCGTCGAAGGAGAACGAGGCGTCGAGGACCTCCAGGTAGAGGAACATGAAGAACGCGGCCTTGCCGGCCAGCTTCACCGCCGTTCCGCCGGCCCGGGCCTCCTTCTCCTCCCGCTCCTCGTCGGCCTCGATGCGGTTCTCGAAGAAGCCGGAGAGCCCGTTGACCACCAGGTAGGTGATGAGGCCGGCGATGCCGGAGACCAGGACCGTCTGGGTCTTGTCGGCGTGCGCGCCGCCGTGCTGGTAGGCGTGCGGGGCGAAGGCCGTCGCGCTGACGAGCAGGACGCCGAGGGCGATGCAGACGGACAGCATGTCGACCTTGCCGAGCTTCGCCAGGGGCCGCTCGATCCAGGTCAGCCACTTGTGCTCGCGGTCCGTGAGGACGAAGTCCAGGAAGATCATCAGCAGGAACATGCCGCCGAAGGCCGCGATGGACGGATGCGCGTCGGTGACCAGCTGCTCGTAGCGGTCCTTCTCGTTCACCGCGAGGGTCACCGCGTCGAGCGGGTCGAGTTTCGCGCTGATGGCGACGATGACCACCGGGAAGACCAGCCGCATGCCGAAGACGGCGATGAGCACCCCGATCGTCAGGAAGATCTTCTGCCAGAAGGGGTTCATCCTCTTGAGGATCCCGGCGTTGACCACCGCGTTGTCGAACGACAGCGAGACCTCGAGGACGATGAGGATCGCGACGATGCCGAGTGCGGCGACGCCGTCGTAGAGCACGGCGACGGCGAGGCCGATCGCGGTGATCAGGAACGACCACCGGAATGTCTTCAGGAACACGTACCCGCTCACTTCTCGTCGTCGGTCAGGCTCTCGCCGTCCGCCCGGGCGGCGGGTGCGGATCGTCCGCACCGCGCCGCCGGGTACCCGCGCCGGGTGGTCCGATGCGTCCTCGCGGACGCCGGGGCGGTCAGACGGAGGACGCCTGTGTCAGCCGGGCGACCTCGTCCTCGGTGAGCCGCAGGTCGGCGACCGCGAGCAGGGCGGGCAGCTGTTCCACCGTACGCGCCGAGGCGATGGGTGCGGTGACCGTGGGCTGCCCGGCGAGCCACGCGAGGGCGACGGTGGCGGTCTCGGCGCCCCGGTCCGCGGCGATCGCGTCGAGCGCGGCGAGGACCGCCTGCCCGCGCGCGGTCTCCAGGTGCTTGCCCGCGCCGGCCGCCCGCGCGCTGTCGACCGTGGCGCCGGGGCGGTACTTGCCGGTCAGGAAGCCGGAGGCGAGCGCGGAGTACGGGACGGCGCCGAGGCCCGCGCGGGCGGCGACCTCGCGCAGCCCGCCCTCGTAGGTGTCGCGCGAGACGAGGTTGTAGTGCGGCTGGAGGGCGACGTAGCGGGCGAGGCCCTCGCGCTCGGAGAAGGCGAGCGAGGCCTGCAGGCGCTCGGCGGAGATGTTGGAGGCGGCGATGTGGCGGACCTTGCCCGCGCGGACCAGCTCGTCGAGCGCGCCGATGATCTCCTCGACGGGGGTCCCGGGCTGGTCGAAGTGGGTGTAGTAGAGGTCGATATGGTCGGTGCCGAGGCGCTTGAGGGAGGCGTCGGCTGCGGCCTTGATGTTGTCCGCGCTCAGCCCCTGGAACGCGGGGTGCTGGCTGACCTTCGTGGCGATCAGCACGTCGTCGCGGCGGCCGCGGGCGGCCAGCCACCGGCCGATGACGGTCTCCGACTCGCCGCCGCTGTTGCCGTCCACCCACGCGGAGTACACGTCGGCGGTGTCGACGAAGTTGCCGCCGGCGGCGGTGTAGGCGTCGAGGACGGCGAAGGAGGCCGACTCGTCGGCCGTCCAGCCGAAGACGTTGCCGCCCAGGGCGAGCGGGAAGACCTGCAGGTCGGAGGTGCCGAGGGTGCGCAGAGAAGTCATGCCTCGTGCCAACACCGCCGTGGAATCGGCTATTCCGTCCTGTCCGGTCGGCCGGAATCCTCCGGTTTGCATCCCTCCCCTCGGGTACTCGGCGCGGGTCCACCGATCGTCCCTCGAGCGAGCCCAGGAGTATCGACATGGCGGAACGCGACACGTTCATGCGCAGCGCACACGACCTCGGTCTGGCCGCGTGGTTCGGCGGTGCCCTGATGGGCGCGGTCGGCCTCAACGGAGCGGCGAAGGAGGAAGGCGTCACGGAGGTCGGCACGGCGCGGATCGCGTCGGCCGGCTGGGGCAGGTGGGCGCCCCTGGGCGCGCTGGCCGCCGCCACGCACCTGGTCGGCGGGGCGGGCGTGTTCGCCGCGAACCGCGACCGCGTGCGCCACCAGAGCGGGGTCGGCGCCTCGACCGTCGCCAAGACGCTCCTGACGGGCGCGGCGCTCACGGCGACGGCGTACACCCGCGTCCTCGGCAAGAAGGTCGACCTCGCCACGTCCGACAAGCAGGACCAGGAGACGGCGGAGGCGATCCCCGGCACCACGGACCAGGCGCGGAGGCAGCTGGCGCTGGCGCAGTGGGCCGTTCCCGCGCTCACGGCGGGGCTCGTCGTGCTGAACGCCGTGCAGGGCGAGCAGCAGCGGCCGGCCGAGCAGGCACGGGGGTGGGCGCGGAACGCGCTCGACGCGATCGTGCCGGGACGTACGGCGTAGTCCCCTCGCCCCGTCCGGGCCCGGCTCCCCTCGGGTGCGTCCGGTCCGGGCGGGGCTCGGGCCGGCGGGGAATCCGGCCGGCCCTCCCCAGCCCGCCCCGGCGGCGGGTGCGACCCCGTGGAGGCGGGTCATCATGGCATCGTCCGACGAGCACGGCTCCCCGCCCGTGTCGAGCATGGTCGACCTGCTGCTCGACACCCACACCCTCGACGACTTCCTCGGCCGGCTGGCCACGGCGGCCGTGCGGCACGCGCCGAAGGCCGACGGTTGCGGGATCACGCTGCGGCGGTCCGGCACCCCGGTCACCGTGGTGAGTGTCGGACCGACCGCCGCGGGACTGGACGAGCGCCAGTACGAGCTGGACGACGGTCCGTGTCTGCGGTCCCTGCGCACCGGGGAGGAGACCCACGTCGCCGACATGACGGAGGAACGGCGCTGGGGCCCGTACCCGGCGCACGCCGTGTCCGTCGGCACGATGTCGTCGCTGTCCTTCCCGATCGCGCCGCGCACCGACACCGCGGGGGCGCTCAACCTGTACGCGCCCGAGCCGCGGCTCGGGGACTCCAGCGACGAGGTCGCGCTGCGCGCGCTGGCCGCGCAGGCGACGGGAGCGATCGCGCTCGCCCAACAGCTGTCACAGGACCGGCAGTTCGCCACCGATCTGCAAGAGGCGGTGCGCTACCGGTCGTTCATCGACCAGGCGATCGGGATCGTCATGGCACAGCAACGCTGCACGGGTGAGCGGGCGTTGGCGATCCTGCGCCGGGCCTCGCAGAACCGCAACCTCAGACTGCGCGATCTCGCCGCGGACGTCATCACGCGCGTCAGCGGCGCGCCGCCGCCCGAACCGCCGGACCTCGTACGGCGAGGGTGAGGGCCGGGGAGCGGCCGGGCCGGGATCGGTCGCCCCGGGCTCCACGCGCCGAACTGCGGAGGGACCGAAGGGACCCGCCCGTCGAAGTGGACGTCAGCGCACCGGTTTCCAGACGCCGCAGCCCTTCGTGGTGAAGGTGCCGTCGGTGGCCTGCACAGTGACCGTCAACGGGGCCTTCGTCGTGGCCCGTTGGCCGTCGAGGACGTCGCCGTCCGGCGACGTGCGCTGCCAGGAGCAGCTCGCCGTGGGGTCCGCCGCGCGGTACGTGCCCGGTTCGATGAGTTCCGGGTCCTCGCCGGGCGCGCCGGAGACCTCGTACACGCCGTCGGGGTAGGCGCGCTTCTCGACCGCGCCGAGGGCCTTGCCGATCTCCGGCCACCAGCGGGTGCACAGCTCCGGCATGCCGGCGGTGAGCGCGGCCTCCTCGTCGGGGGTGGGGCCGAAGTCCTCCACCAGCCACTTCCCGGGCGGCTGCCCGGCGCGGTCCTGGTCGTCGAACTCGGCGCACATGCGCGCGATCCAGGCCGAGGCGGGGCCGTCGATGCCCCAGTTCTGCTCGACCGCGAGGCGGTCGAGGTCCTTGGCGGGGTCCTCGGCAGGGGCTTCGGACGGGGCGTCGGACGGGGTATCGGACGGCGTGGCGCTTGCGGAGGCGGGCGGGGACGGGGAGCGCGTCCCGGCGCCGTCCCCGTCCGCGGTCCCGCCGCCTGCGCCGCACGCCGACAGCGCCGCCGCGCACATCAGCGCGGCCGCCGTCCTGACCCCGATCCCACGCGTCCCGTCCATGTGACGACGGGTGCCCCGCCCCGGGTGCGGGACACCCGGTCGTCCGCCCTCAACGGCACTACTCCGCTGCCGAGTTGACGAACGTGCGCGCCGACACCTCCGCCCGGATCTCCTCCAGGGCCGCCGTCTGCCGCTCGGCGCGGTCGAGGAGCCTGTCGAGCCGGGCTGTGTCGAGGCGCGGGTCGGTCGCGGACAGCGCCCGCAGGGTGCGCCAGCAGGCCGCCTTGCCCTGGACGCCGAGGAGCATGGCCTCCGCCTCCAGGACGTCGCTGAGCGGGGAGCGGGTGAGGAGGTGGCCGTTGGGCTTGAGCCGGCCCGCCTTCTCCGCGAGCCACCCCAGGGCGGCCTGGGAGCGGCGCACGGGGACGTCGAGGCCGGCCATGATCCGGAGCAGGTCGTCCCGGTCCTCCTCGATCTCGCCGCTGAGCCGGGCGAGGGTCCCGCCGCCGTGGTCGTCGTCCTTCCGGGCCTCGGCGGCCCGCTCGAAGAGGTCGACGCCGGCGGTCGCGCCGGTGAGGTGGTCGTTGAGGTAGATCGCCAGCAGGTCGTCGTCGCCCTCGCTCGGCGCGGGCTCGGAGTGCGTCCCGTGCGGCTCGGCGCGGGCGGGCGTCTCCCGGTCGTTCTCGGACATGCGCGGTCCTTCCGTCTCCAGGGCGTCCATGCCGTCGGCGGGGTCGACGCCGCTGGGGTACCCGAGGTGCACCCTCCTATGCGCGGTCCCAGAGGATGTCGCGCGCCGCGCGGACGAGGTCGGCGTTCGTCCGGGCGGGGGCGCCGTCGGGGAGGTGGAGGGTGTCCTCCAGGCCGATGCGGGTGTCGAGGCCGCGGGCGGCCGCCAGGCGCAGGACGGGCCAGGCGGCCGCGTCCTCGGCGTGCAGGAGGACGGGGGCGGTGAGGGGGGCGAGGTCCGTCAGGACCATGTCGGCCGCGGTGAGGGCGGCGGGCACGGAGGTCTCGGTGACCTCGGCCAGGACGCGCAGCACCCGGTGCGCGTGGGGCCAGGCGAGAAGGCGCCGCGCCGCCGGGGTGCCGGAGTAGACGCCGGCCTCGACGCCGATCCCCCGGTCCAGGAGGGCGGCGGCGACCGCCTCGGCGCCCTCCTCGTGCCAGTTGACCGAGGCGTGGTCGGGCAGCACCGTCCACGACGCGACCTGCGCGGCGCGGGCGTGCGGGTCCGGGGTGGCCCAGGCCCCCGTGGTGACGCCGACGGGGATGCCGGGGACGGCGGCCCGTACCGCCGTGACCGCCGCCGCGACGGCCTCGGCGTCCAACGTGTCGCGGCCGTCGGCGTCCTTGGGGTGCAGGTGGACGTCCCGGGCGCCGGCGGCGACGGCCCCCGCGGCGGCGTCCGCCAGCTCGGCGGGGGTGACGGGGAGGTGCGCGCACGCGGCACGGGTCCGGGCGCCGTTCGGGCAGGCCTGCAGCATGCCCTCATCCTCGCAGCCCGGTCGGTGCGGGGTCGGGGGCGCCCGGGGAGGTGCCGACGGGCGGATCGCGGGTAGGCGCGGGGGACAGACGCCCGATCGCGCCCGTCCTGGTGGGGACGCGTATCGGGCGTGACCGTCCCCGAAGAGATCGACACGCCGTTGCACATGAGTGACTTCAGCCCCCCGGTCGCGCCCCCCGGCGGCGCGTCCCCGTTGTCCGCCGACGAGCCGGCCCGCAGGATCCGGGAGTGGCGGGCGGCGCTGCGCCGGACGCCGGCGTCCCTGTGGAACGACGACATCAGCGACTACGTGGCCGCCCTGACGTACTACGCCGTCCTCGCGATCCTGCCCGCGCTGCTCGTGACCGTGCTCGCGTTCGGGTACTTCAGCCCCGCGACGGCGGAGCAGTTCGTCGCGGGCGTCACGCACTACGCGCCGGGGCAGTCCAAGGCGGAGCTGCACGACCTGCTCGCGCGGACGACGGACGGGGCCTCGGCCGCGTGGACGCTGATGGCGGTCGGGACGGCGAGCGCGGTGTGGTCGTCGTGCAGCTTCCTGGCGGTGTTCCGGCGGGCGCTGCACTTCATGCACCGGGTGCCCGACCGCCGCTCGTCGTGGCGCAGGGCGCACCGGATCGTGGCGACGGCGGTGGCGCTGCTGCTCCTGCTCGCGGTGTGCGCGCTGGTGCTGATCGTCAGCGGGCCGGCCGTCCGGTCCCTCGGGCACCTGGTGCACCTCGACCGCGGTGTGCCGGTGGTCTACGACGTGATCCGCTGGCCGCTGCTGCTGACGCTGGTGGTGCTGCTCGTGGTCGTCGTGTCGCTCACCGGGCCGCCGTCCGCGCGGCGGCGGCACAGCCTGCCGGGCGGTGTGCTGTCCGCGGCGCTGTGGCTCACCGTGTCGGCGGGGTTCGCCGTGTACACCTCGCTGATGGGCTCCTACAGCAAGCTGTACGGGTCGCTCGCCGGGATCGTCGTGTTCCTGATCTGGCTCTGGCTGTCCAACCTCGCGCTGCTCGCCGGCGCGCAGTTCACCGCGGAGCTGCACAAGGCCGCCCCCGTCACGGCTCCTCGGGAGC
>NZ_JBHWZH010000141.1:0-14541 GCF_042728285.1 Streptomyces sp. NPDC060194
GGGCGGGGCGGCGCCTGCCCCGGCCCGGGCCGCCGCCGGTCCCGGCCGGGGTGGTCCGCCGCGGCCGGTCGCTGACGGGACGGCCGGATCAGCAGCCGCACTCGCCGTCGACGGGCGTGGTGAGCGGGTCGGGGTCGGGGCGCCGCGTCCCCTCCCACGTCGCGTAGGCGAAGCCCTCCCTCGCCCAGTACTCGAATCCGCCGAGCATCTCCTTGACCTGGTAGCCGAGTTCGGCGAGTGCGAGCGCGGCCCGGGCGGCCCCGTTGCAGCCGGGGCCCCAGCAGTAGGTGACGACGGGGACGGACCGGTCGAGGAGCCGCTCGGCCTGCGCGGGGATCTGCGCGGTGGGCAGGTGGACGGCCCCGGGCACGTGCCCCTGGTTCCAGGCGTCGGTGGAGCGCGAGTCGACGACGACGAAGCCGGGGTCGCCGCCGGCCGCGAGCGCGGCGGCGACGTCGGCGACGTCCGCGTGGAACGCGAGGCTCGCCCGGAAGTACGCGGCGGCCGCCGCGGGCGCGGCGGGCGGTACGCGCAGGACGGCGTGGGCGGGGGCGGGGGCGGTGGTCTGCGGTGTCGTGGTCATGTGCGGAAATCTACGAGCCCGCGATCACCCGTGGAAGGGGGATTCCCCGGCGCACGGCTTGTCCGGCCGGGGATCCCGATGCTATTCCTGCCGCATGACCGACTATTCCCCGGACGCCACCGACTGGCGCATCCTCGACGTCCTCCAGCGCGACGGACGGGCGAGCTACGCGGACCTGGCGCGGGCCGTCTCGATGTCGTCCAGTGCCGTCACCGAACGGGTGCGCAGGCTGGAGGAGTCGGGGGTGATCGAGCGCTACGCGGCCGTCGTGGTCCCGGAGCGGCTCGGGCTGCCGATCATGGCTTTCGTGCGGCTGCGCTACCCGACCGGCAACTACAAGCCGTTCCACGACCTCGTCGCCGTGACACCGGAGGTTCTGGAGGCGCACCACGTGACGGGCGACGACTGCTTCGTCATCAAGGTGGCCGCGCGCTCCATGCGGCACCTGGAGGAGATCTCCGGGAAGCTCGGAGCGCTCGGCTCGGTCACGACGAGCGTCGTGTACTCCTCGCCGCTGCCCGGGCGGGCGATCAGCCGCTGACCCCCTCGGCCGTACGGTGGCGGACCGCCGAGCCGTGCCGCCCCTTGACGACCTCCAACTGGGCGGGGATGCGCCGGCGCAGGTCGCCGACGTGGCTGACGATGCCGACGCTGCGGTCCCGTTCGCGCAGCGAGTCCAGGACGTCGAGGACCTCGTCGAGGGTCTGCTCGTCGAGGCTGCCGAAGCCCTCGTCGATGAAGAGGGTGTCCAGCCGCATGCCGCCCGCCTCGTCGGTGACGACGTCGGCGAGGCCGAGGGCGAGGGCGAGGGAGGCGAAGAAGGTCTCGCCGCCGGACAGGGTGGCGGTGTCCCGCTCGCGCCCGGTCCAGGCGTCCACGACGTGCAGGCCGAGACCGCTGCGGCCGCGGCCGGCGCGGTCGTCGGAGTGCACCAGGGTGTAGCGGCCCCCGGACATGCGGTGCAGGCGCAGGGTGGCGGCCGCGGCGACCTGTTCCAGGCGGGCGGCCAGGACGTAGCTCTCCAGCCGCATCTTCTTCTCGTTGTCGGCCGAGGTGCCGGCGGCGAGCCCGGCGAGCCGGCCCACCCGCTCGTACTCCGCGCGCAGCGGCCCGAGGCGCAGGGCCTCGGTGGCGGCCTCGCGGGAGAGCCGGCCGAGGTCGGCGGTCCGCTCGCGGGCGGCCGCGAGCGCCGAGGCGGCGTCGCGCGCGGTGCGCTCGGCGTGCTCGCCGGCCGCGACGGCGGCCTGCGGGTCGGCCGGGGGCTGCGCGGCGGCGGCCCGGGTGTCGGGTTCGGCGAGCCGGTCGGCGACGGCGGCTTCCTCCGCGTCCCAGGCGTCGAGCCGGCGCTCGATCGCGGTCTGCTCGGCCGGGGGCACGACGGCGGCGGCCGCAGCCTCCGGGCTCGGGAACCCCGCATCGTGGGCCGCGGTGGCGAGGCGGCCGTCGGCCTCCTTCAGCCGCAGGACGGCGATGTCGACGGCGCGGGCCGCCTCGGCGGCGTCGCCGAGGAACCCGGCCCGCCGTTCGAGCAGCGCGGCGTGCTCGGCGATGCTGCGGGCGCCCCAGCGCGATGCGGCGGGACGAGGGTCGCGACCGGCGACCGGGCCAGGGTCCGAGTGGTCCTGGCCGGCGGCCCGGACCATGTCGGGAGTCCGACCGCTGTCGGCGGCTCCGTTCGGGTCGGCGGCGGTCGGCGCGTCGGTGCCGGTGCCGGTGTCGTGCCGGTCTCCCGCCAGGGCGTTCCGCAACTGGTCCTTGATGGCGGCGAGTTCGTTGTCGAGCGCCTCGCGGCGAGAGAGGCAGGCCGCGATCCGCTGCTCGGCTCGCTGCCGGGTGTCGATCCGCGCGGCGTGCTCGCTGCGGGCCCGGTCGAGGGCCTCGGCGGCCGGGTGGGCGTCGGCCGCGGCGGCCCGGGCCTCGGTGTGCTCGCGGCGCAACCGGTCGGCCCGCGCGGCGAGTTCGGCCGTCGGCGCCCCGCCGGACTCGGCGCGGGCGGTCGCGCACTCCTCCCGCAGTGCGGCCAGGTCGCCCTCGGTCCGCTCCCGCCGCGCGCCGGCGTGCCGGTACTCCGCGTACGCGGCCTCCTCGGTGGCCCGGTCGACGTGGCCGGCCCCCGGTCGCGCGGGTGCGGGGTGCTCGACCGCGCCGCAGACGGCGCAGGGCCGCCCGGGGGCCAGCTCGGCGGCGAGTTCGGCGGCGACGCCCCGCAGACGGCGCTCCTTGAGGTCGAGCCACCGCTCGTGGGCGGTGTTGGCCAACTCCCTGGCCTCGTCGAGCAGGACGCCGGTGTCCGCGAGGCGCAGCTCCAGTTCGTCGCGGCGACGCGCCGCCTCCAGCCGGTCGCGGGCCGGCTCCAGTTCGCCGGACAGGGCCTCGGCGCGGAGGACGGCGGAGCGGGCGTCCTCGATGCGGCGTTCGAGGCGGCGCGACGTGTCGTCCCACCCGTCGAGCCAGGTCTCGGCCTCTTGGCGCAACTCGTCGTCGTCCCGCTGCTGCCGGTCGAGGCGCTCGCGCTCCGCGCGGATGTCCGCCGCCCGCCGCTCCGCCCGGCGGGCGGCCTCCAGGGCGCCGAGCTCCTGGCGGAGCTGCCGCTCCAGCGCGGCGAGCCGGTCCGCGCCGGCGTCGGCGAGCGCGTCCGGGAGTCGTCCGCGGGCGCGGTCCCGCGCGGCGAGGGCATCGGTGTGCTCCCGCTCGACGTCGGCGCGCAGGGCGAGCGCGGGGGCGACGAGGGCAGCCTTGTGGGCGCGCTCCAGGCGGGCGTGCAGGCGGTCGTGCTCGGGTCGGCGGGCGGTGAGCTCGTCGGCGCGGCGGCGGGTCTCCGCGTGCCGCAGCTGGAGGCGGTGGAGGTCCCGCTGCTCGTCCAGGAGGCGGCGGGCCGCGGCCAGCCGCTCCTCGGCGGCGGTGAGCGCGAGGGCCGCGGAGTCCTGCCGTTCGCGGGCCTCGGCGCGGGCGAGGGCGGCCCAGGTGAGGACGGCGCCGGCGAGCCCCGGGTCGCCGGGGCGGGCGTCGACCTGGGGCCATTCGCGCGCACCGGTGCCCGCGGCCTGCCGCATGCGCTGGGCGAGGGCGAGGAGCCTCTCGTCGCCCTCCCGGACCTGGTTCTCGGCGGCGCGCTTGAGGTGGGTGAGCCGCTCCTCGACGGCGGCGAAGCGGCGGGTGTCGAAGAGGCGGCCGAGCAGCTTGCCGCGCGCCTCGGCGTCGGAGCGCAGGAAGCGGGCGAAGTCGCCCTGCGGGAGGAGCACGACCTGGCAGAACTGCTCGCGGCTCATGCCGAGCAGCTGCCCGATCTCCTCGCCGATCTCCTGGTGGGACTTGCTGATCCCCTGCCAGCCCTCGCCGGGCCGGTGCTCGCGCAGGAGGGTGACGGCCTTCTCCTGGGTGACGCCGTCGCCGCGCTTCTTGGGGCGGTCCTGGGCCGGGCGGCGGGTGATCTCCAGGCGGCGACCGCCGGCGGTCAGTTCGAGGACGACCTCGGTGACGGTCCCGGTCGGCGCGTGGTCGCTGCGCAGGGCGTTGCCCTGCCGGGCGCCGGGTACGGCGCCGTAGAGGGCGTAGCAGACGGCGTCGAGGACGGAGGTCTTGCCGGCGCCGGTCTGGCCGTGGAGCAGGTAGAGGCCGGCGGCGGTGAGGGCGTCGAAGTCGATGCGCTGGGGGGCGCCGAAGGGGCCGAAGGCGCTGATCGTCAGCTGGTGGAGCCTCATCGGGCGACCTCGTGGCGGGCGTCGTCGGCGCGGACGTCGTCGAAGGCGGCGTGCAGGACGGCGCGTTCGGCCGGGTCGGGGCCGGCGCCGCGGACGTGGGCGACGAAGTCGTCGGCGATCTCGTGGTCGCCGCGCCCGCGCAGCCGCTGCGCGTAGGAGGCGCGGGGGTCGCCGTCGGGGCGCTCGGGTGCGAAGAGGAGGCTCAGGACGTGCGGGAACCGCTCGGTGAGCCGTGCCATGGCGTCCTCGGGGCGCTGCGGGTCGGTGAGGGTGACCTCGAGCCAGGCCGCCGCGTGCCGCGCGTGGGCCGGGTCGGCGAGGACCTCGTCCAGCC
The DNA here is from genome assembly GCF_042728285.1 of Streptomyces sp. NPDC060194. Lineage (NCBI taxonomy): Bacteria > Bacillati > Actinomycetota > Actinomycetes > Kitasatosporales > Streptomycetaceae > Streptomyces > Streptomyces sp. NPDC060194. The sequence continues at coordinate 4,619 of NZ_JBHWZH010000141.1, forward strand.
GGCCGCTGATCCGGGCGAGCGGCCGGGGGACCGGGCAGTCGACGCGCTCGGCGGTGATCTCGGCGCCGGGCCCGAGGTCGACGAGCCACATGGTCTTGCGGTGGTCGGCCTCGGAGAAGGAGTACGCGAGCGGTGAGCCGGAGTAGCGCACCCGCTCGGTGATCCGCTGGCTGCCGTGCAGGTGGCCGAGGGCCACGTAGTCCACCCCGTCGAAGACGCCGGCCGGGACGGCGGCGACCCCGCCGACGGTGATGTCCCGTTCGCTGTCGCTCGGCTCGCCGCCGGCCACGAAGGCGTGGGCGAGCACGACCGACCTGGTTCCGGGGCGGCCGGCGAGGTCGGCGCGCACCCGGTCCATGGCGGCGGCGAGCACGGGCTCGTGTCCGGCCCGGTCGGCGTCGAACTCCTCGCGGACGAGGGCGGGCTCCAGGTAGGGCAGGCCGTAGAACGCGACTTCGCCGTGGTCGTCCGACAGCAGGACGGGCTCGGCGCAGCCGGACGGGTCGGTCCGCAGGTGGATGCCGGCCCGCTCGATGAGGCGCGCGCCGACGCCGAGGCGCCGGGCGGAGTCGTGGTTGCCGGAGATCATGACGGTGGGGACGCCGGCGTCGGCGAGCCGGTGGAGCGCCCGGTCGAAGAGGTCGACGGCGGCCAGCGGCGGCACGGCCCGGTCGTAGACGTCCCCGGCGACGAGGACGACGTCGACCGCGTGCTCGCGGACGACGTCGAGCAGCCGGTCGAGGTAGGCGGCCTGGGCCTCGAGCAGACTCTCGCGGTGGAGCGACCGGCCCAGGTGCCAGTCGGACGTGTGCAGCAGCCTCATGGGCCACGAGGTTATCGGCAGGCACCGACAGTCCGGGCGAGCAGGGCGGAACCAGGGCACCCGCCGGTGCGCTCAGGCCCCGTCGGTGTCTCCCGCGGACCCGTAGGCCTCGCCGCCGAGGTCGAGCCGCGCGGAGCCGGCCGTGGCGTCGGCCAGCCAGGCGCGGAACGCGTCGACCTCGGCGTCCGGGAGGCCCACCTCCAGGGTGACGGCCTCGCCGTAGGCCACGTCGCGCACCCAGCGGCCGGTGGAGCGGAGGTCGTTCTCCACCTTGCCGGCGCGCTGGTGGTCGACGGTGACGGTGACGATCCGGAAGCGCTGCCGGACGGTGGTGCCGATCGCGTCGAGCGCCTCGCCGACCGCTCCTCCGTAGGCCCGGATCAGTCCGCCGGCGCCGAGCTTGACCCCGCCGAAGTAGCGGGTGACGACGGCGACCGCGTAGCGCACGTCCCGCCGGGTGAGCATCTGGAGCATGGGCAGGCCGGCCGTGCCGCCGGGCTCGCCGTCGTCGCTCGCCTTCTGCACAGAGGCGTCGGCCCCGATCACGTACGCCCAGCAGTTGTGGTTGGCGTCGGCGTGCTCGGCGCGCACCCGCGCGATCACGTCCTGCGCCTCCCGCTCGGTCGCGGCCGGGGCGAGGGTGCACAGGAACCGCGACCGGTTCACCTCGGTCTCGTGTCGGCCGGGGCGGGCGACGGTGCGGTACTGGTCAGGCATGCCGCCAGCCTATGCGCACCCCCGGGCCGGGCCGCGGCGGCCGCAGCCGGCCGCGGTCCTCCGGCGGCGTCGGTCACTCGACGACGAGCTCGACGGGGATGTTCCCGCGGGTCGCCTTCGAGTACGGGCAGACCTCGTGGGCCTGCTCGACGAGCTTGCGGCCGGTGCCGTCGGCGGCGAGCGCCTCGGGCAGCTCGACCCGCAGGACGACGGAGAGCGCGAAACCGGGGTCGTCCTTGCCGATGCCGACCTCGGCGGTCACCGAGACCTCGCTGGTGTCGACCTTCGCCTGCCGTCCGACCAGACCGAGGGCGCTCGCGAAGCAGGCGGCGTAGCCGGCGGCGAAGAGCTGCTCGGGGTTGGTGCCCTGGCCGCTGCCCCCCAGGGCCGGGGGCATGGCGAGGGGCAGGTCGAGGACGCCGTCGGAGCTGACGGCACGGCCTTCGCGGCCGTTGGCGGTGGCGACGGCGGTGTAGAGCGCGTCCATGGGGGTCCCTCCGGTGTGCGACGAATTCCTTGACCCCATAACTGAAGCACACAATTTAATTGTGCACAACTGAATGATGCGCGCGTATCCTGGACGCATGGCGACGACAGAGCACCAGGGGGCCGCGCGGGCCGAGGACCACCTCCGCCTCGACCTGCAGATCTGCTTCTCCCTGCACGCGGCGACCCGGGCCTTCAACGGCGTGTACCGCACGGCCCTGAAGGACCTCGGCCTCACCTACCCGCAGTACCTCGCCATGCTGGTGCTCTGGGAGCACGGCGAACTGCCGGTCAAGCGGATGGGCCAGTTGCTGCGGCTCGACTCGGGCACCCTGTCGCCGCTCCTGAAGCGGATGGAGTCGGCGGGGCTCGTCGAGCGCCGGCGCAGCGCCCGCGACGAGCGCTCGGTGACCGTCCGGCCGACCGGGGCGGGCCTGGAGCTGCGGGAACAGGCGCTGCAGGTGCCCGGGCGGATCGCGGCCGCGACCGGCTACTCGCTGGAGCAGGCCGAGCAGCTCCGCACGGTCCTGGAGACGCTCACCGAACGGCTCGACCGTGCGGAGTTCGAAGCGCGGTCCGCCGAGGAGGACGCATGGGAAGGGGAGCCCACCGCCGCCGGGTCGCGCCCCGACGCCACGGGCCCCGGCGGATGCGCCGCCTCCTGACAAGGTCGCCAACCGGAATCGAGGGGCCCGGCCGCCGGAGCGCCGTCCCCGCGCCTCACGGCCCGGCGGTCACCGCCTCCGGCCGCTCGCACGTCCCCGCCACCGGCAGCGAGACCCGTTCCCGTACCGCGTCCAGGAGCGTCAGCATCACGTCGAGCACGTGCTCCGCGACCTCGCCCGAGGCCCGGTGCGGGCGGCCCGCGGCGAGCGCGTCGGCGAGGTCGGCGAGCCCGGTCCCGCGCCCCGCCCCCGGGTAGCCGGCCGACGGCGGGAGCAGCCGCCAGTCGCCGCCCGCAGGGCAGAACTCCACCGGACCCTCGAAGAGGTTCGGGTCGGGGACCGAGAGCGAGCCGTCGACGCCGTGCACCTCGATCCGCGGCAGCCGGGCCGCGTGGATGTCGAAGCTCATGATCAGCGTGGTCAGGACGCCGTTCGCGTGCCGCAGGACGCCGCTGATGTGCGTGTCCACCTCGACGTCGAAGCCGGTCCCGGCCCGCGGGCCGCTGCCGACGGTCCGCCGCCCGCGGGGCCGGGAGGCGATGCCGGAGACCTCGGCGACCGGGCCGAGCAGGTGCACCAGCGACGTCAGGTAGTACGGGCCCATGTCGAGCAGCGGGCCGCCGCCGTGCCGGTAGTAGAACTCCGGGTCGGGGTGCCAGCGCTCGGGGCCGCCGGTGGCCATGAAGGCCGTCGCCGCGACGGGCGTCCCGAGCAGCCCCTCGTCGACGGCGCGCCGCGCGGTCTGCACCCCGGTGCCGAGCACCGTGTCCGGCGCGCAGCCGACGCGCAGGCCGCCCGCGCGGGCCGCCGTCAGCACGTCCCGCGCCTCCTCGCGGCTGACGCCGAGCGGCTTCTCGCCGTAGACGTGCTTCCCCGCGGCCAGCGCGGTCATGGCGACGCCGGCGTGGACGGCCGGCACCGTCAGGTTCAGCACGGCGTCCACGTCCTCGCGCTCCACCAGCTCCGCGGCCGACGGGAGGACGGCCACGTCCTCCCCCGCCCGCCGCGCGGCCTCCTTCGCCCGGGCGGGGTCGAGGTCGGTGACGGCGGTGAGCCGCACGGAGTCGAGGCGGGCGAGGGTGTCGAGGTACTCGCCGCTGATCTTCCCCGCGCCCACCATGCCGATCCTCAGCGGCTCGCCCACAGCAGTCCCCTCTCGGTCAGCGCCCGCACCTCGGGCACGTCGAAGTCGTCCGGCTTGTGGCCGACGGTCGAGACGAACACCCGCCCGGCGCCCCGGCGGCGGGTCCACACCGCGGGCATCACCACCGGCTCGTGCAGGCCCAGCCCGAAGGCGCCGGCGGGGAAGACGGTGGTGGCCAGCACCTCGTTGAGCGCGTCGGTCGCGACCCAGTACTGCTCGGTGTGCACGGTGAAGTCGGACAGCCCGGCGACCACCGGGTGCTCCGCCCGCTCCGGCTCGATCCGCACCCGGTGGTCGTGGAAGCCGGCCGGGTGCATCACGAACCGGCCGCCGGTCAGGAGCTGGTGGTCCGGGTCGTCGCGGAAGGCGTCGACGATCCCCCCGTGCCAGCCGGCCAACCCCGTCCCGGCGAGCACGGCGTCCCGCAGCCCCGCGCTCTGCTCCGGCGTGATCTCCCCCATGGACCAGCACTGCACGACCAGGTCGGTGGCGGCGAGCAGTTCGGCGTCGGCGTAGACGTCGAGCGACTGCGAGGTGCGCACCGCGAATCCGTGCTCCCGCAGGAACGGCACGAAGAGGTCCGTGATCCTCACGGGCTCGTGCCCCTCCCAGCCGCCCCGTACGACCAGCGCCCGCTTCTCCCCGGACCGCGTCATGTCGGCACTCCCCCTCCGCCGGACCGGCTCTCCCGTCGAACGATCACGCGCCCACCCTCACCCGCGGCCCCGCACGAAGGGAAGACCGCGTCGGGAATCGCCGGGCGCCCGGCCCCGTTGTCGCGAGCGAGACATGCCCCGACCCACAGGGAGGCAGACCGTGTACGCCGACGAAGCGACCATCCGCAGGATCCTGACCGAGACCGGTGACACATGGGCGGTGGTCGGCCTCTCCGGCAACCGGGGCCGGGCGGCCTACGGCGTGGCCGAGGTGCTCCAGCGCTTCGGCAAGCGCGTCGTGCCCGTCCACCCCAAGGCGGAGACGGTCCACGGCGAGCAGGGCTACGCGTCGCTCGCGGACGTCCCCTTCCCCGTCGACGTGGTCGACGTCTTCGTCAACAGCGACCTGGCCGGCCAGGTCGCCGACGAGGCAGTCGCCGCCGGCGCGAAGGCCGTGTGGTTCCAGCTCGGCGTCATCGACGAGGCGGCCTACGAGCGCACCCGGGGCGCGGGTCTGGACATGGTGATGGACCGCTGCCCGGCCATCGAGATCCCCCGCCTCGGCTGAGACGGCGGCCGGCCGGCCCGCGGACACGGGATGCCGGCCGCCTCAGCGCACGCCCGGCACCGACACGGCCATCGTCATCCGCACCGGCTCGTCGCCGTCGTTGCGGTAGGCGTGCGCGGCCGAGCCCTCGAAGCAGGCCGAGCTTCCGCTGGGGACGCGGTGCTCCACGCCGTCGACGACGAGGGTGAGGACGCCGGCCGTGACGTGGAGCAGCTCCGCGGTGCCCTCGGGGTGCGGGTCGGAGGCGGAGTGCTCGCCGGGCATCAGGTGCCAGTCCCACATCTCGAGCGGACCGGGGGCCTCCGTCCCGGCGAGCAGCACGTTGTAGCTGCCCGCCTCGGTGGACCACAGCCGGACCGCCCCTTCGGGCGGGACCACCCGCACGAGGGGGCCCTGTTCGTAGTCGAGGAGCGTGGTGATGCTGACGCCCATGGCGTCAGCGATCTTGACGACCGTACCGATGCTGGGGTTGGTGCGCGCCTGCTCGATCTGGATGAGCATCCCGCGGCTGACGCCGGCGCGGGCCGCGAGCCCGTCGAGGGTGAAGCCGCGTTCGGAGCGCCAGCGCTTCACGTTGCGCGCGAGGTGCTGGGTGAGCTGATCGAGATCCGCCACGGGCCGGTCCGTCCAATATCGTGGATGCAGGAGTGCACTGCAGTGAACTACGGTGGGCTGCACCGAAGGTTCACCACACTGTACTGCGAGGCCCGTCATGACAGCTCTCTTCGCCCTGGCCACCACGTTGCTGTGGGGGCTCGCCGACTTCGGCGGCGGGCTGCTGGCGCGCCGCACGCCGGCGCTGACCGTGATCGTCGTCTCGCAGACGATCGCCGCCGTGGTGCTCGGCGCGATCGTGGTGGCGACGGGGGCGTGGCGGGAGGCCGGGTCCGGACTGTGGTTCGCGGTGGCGGCGGGGCTCGTCGGTCCGGTGGCGATGCTCTGCTTCTACCGCGCGCTCGCGCTCGGCCCGATGGGGGTCGTCTCGCCGCTGGGCTCGATCGGGGTGGCGGTGCCGGTGGGAGTCGGGCTGATCCTCGGCGAGCGCCCGGGGCTGCTGCAGTTCGCGGGGATCGCGGTGGCGGTGACCGGCATCGTCCTGGCCGGCGGCCCGGAGCTGCGCGGCGCACCCGTGCAGCGGCAGGCCGTGCTGCTCACGCTGGTGGCCGCCTTCGGCTTCGGCGCGGTGATGGCGCTGATCTCGGAGGCCTCCACCACGCTGACCGGCCTGTTCCTCGCGCTGTTCGTGCAGCGGGTGACCAACGTGGCCGTGGGCGGGACGGCGCTGCTGGCCTCGCACCGCCGGGGCGCTCCCGTCCTGCCCGCGGACGGCCGGCGGGTGATCGTCGCCACGCTGCCCGCGCTGGCCTTCGTCGGGCTCGCCGACGTCGCCGCGAACGGCACCTACGCGCAGGCCGCGCAGCTGGGCCCGGTGACCGTCGCCGCCGTGCTCGCCTCGCTGTACCCGGTGGTGACGGCGTTGGCGGCGCGGTTCGTGCTGGGGGAGCGCCTGCGGGCCGTCCAAGCGGCGGGTGCAGGGCTCGCCCTGGTGGGCTCGGTGCTGCTGGCGAGCTGATCCGCGGGCGGGAGCGACCGCGGGAGACGGCACTCGGGGGACGGCTCCCGGGCGCACCCTCGACGGGGGCCACCCTCGACGGGGCCCACCCTCGACGGATCGCTCAGGGGGCGCTCTCGGGCGGTGCCGTGGCCCACTCCTCCAGCGCCACGAGCTGCTCCGGCGTCACCCCGTCCGGGATCGGCACGGGCGCCGGCGTCCGCAGCGGCGGCTGCCAGCCCGCCTCCGGGCTCCAGCTCCGGACGACCCTGGCCGGCGCCCCGGCGACCACCGCGTGGTCGGGGACCTCGCCGCGCACGACCGCTCCGGCCGCGACCACGACGTTCCGGCCGAGGCGCGCGCCCGGGAGGATCACCGCCCCGGTCCCGATCCAGCAGCCGGGGCCGATGGCGACCGGATCGGTCCGCGGCCACTGCTTGCCCACGGGCTGGTGCGGGTCGTCGTAGGAGTGGTTCGTGGAGGTGACGTAGACGTACGGGCCGAAGTAGCAGTCGTCGCCGATGGTGACGGAGGTGTCGGCGATGACGTGGCTGCCGCGGCCGAGGACGACGCCGTTGCCCAGGCGCAGGATCGGGTGGGGGCCGAGGTCGAGGTCGGGCATCATCCCGGCCGTCAGGGTGACCTGCTCGCCGATGATGCAGTGGTCGCCGAGGTGGATCCAGGGCTCGCCGAAGACCGTCCCCTGCGGGAACGCCAGCCGGGTGCCGTGCCCGATGGCCCCGAAACGCAGCCGCCCGGGGTGTTCGGCGGTGACGGCGCCCGCCCGCTGGACGAACCGCCAACCCGCGTGGACCGCGCGCTGCGCCAGCCGGGCGGCCGTAGCGGAGGGCGTCGCTCTCTTCTTCGGCACCCGCTCACCGTACTCACGGGTAGCCCGCCGCCCCCGCCCCGTACGCTGTGATCTTCACCCCAACGGGCCAGGGACTCCCGGGGGCGGACGCCATCGAGAAGGAGACGGGCATGGCCACCGAGCGGCAGGCACTGGTAATGGGTATCGGCGGCGTGGAGCCGCGGATCGACCCGGGTGCGTTCGTCGCACCGACCGCCGTCGTGCTCGGCGACGTCGCCCTCGCCGCGGGGGCGAGCGTCTGGTACCAGAGCGTGCTGCGGGCCGACCAGGAGTCGATCACCATCGGCGAGCAGAGCAACATCCAGGACAACTGCACGGTGCACGCCGACCCCGGCTTCCCCGCGGTCGTCGGCGCCCGGGTCTCCGTCGGCCACAACGCGGTGCTGCACGGCTGCACGGTCGAGGACGACGTCCTGGTGGGCATGGGCGCCACGGTCCTCAACGGCGCCCGCATCGGGGCCGGTTCGCTCGTCGCCGCGCAGGCCCTGGTCCCGCAGGGGATGGTGGTGCCGCCCGGGTCGCTGGTCGCCGGGGTGCCGGCCAAGGTCCGGCGGGAGCTGACGGACGAGGAGCGGGCCGGGATCGCGCTCAACGCGGCCGTCTACGTCGATCAGTCGGCCCGCCACCGCGCGGCGCACGAGGGCTGAGCGAAGGAGCCGGGGCGGGGCTTCCGGGGCGGAACACCCCGCGAGCGCCCCGCTCCCGGCCGCCCGCCCCGGGACGGACCGTCAGTCGTTGGGCCGCAGCGTCCAGACCACGTTGACCTCGCCGGTCACCGCACCGTCCTCGCGCTGGATCGCGACGGCGACGGGGAACTCCGGCCGCCCGCCCCCGTCCAGCTCCGCGACGACGTCCGCGATCGGGCGGCCGAGGGTGGCGGTCGCGGTCACCACGCCGCGGGCCAGCTTCTTGAAGGCGATGTCCGCGTGGACGGGCAGGGGGACGGCCCGCCCGAGCTGGTCGCCGAAGGCGGCGATGACGATCGCGCCGCTGGCGGACTCGGCCAGCGTGAACATCGCGCCCGCGTGCGGTCCGCCGACGTGGTTGCGGTACTCGGGCTGGTCGGGCAGGCGGAGCACGGCCCGCTCGGGCGCCGTCTCCAGGTACTCCAGGTTCAGGGTCCGCACCATCGGGACCGTGGCGGCGAGCATCTCGCCGATCGTCGACTTCTGGTCTGCGCTCATGGCCGTATATTACTCGCTGGTAACCAGCCTTGACCATCCCCCTGCGGACCGTGGGGAGATGGGGCGAATCGTCCGCGACCGGACGGGTCCCGGGGCGGCCGTGGTGCCCCGCCGACGGCCCCTCTATGGTTACCGGTCATGTGGCCAGGACAGCAGCCGCCCGGGGGCGAGCAGAACCCGCAGGACCAGAACCGGAGCCAGGACCCCCAGCAGGGGCAGGCGCCGAACCCGTACCAGCAGGGCGGCGCTCCGACGCCGGGACAGCAGCCGGGCCCGTACGGACAGCCCGGACCCTATGGGCAGCCCGGCCCTTACCAGCAGCAGCCGGGCCCCTACGGACAGCCCGGACCGTACGGTCAGCCGGGGCAGCCGTGGAACGCGCCGACCACGCCGCTCGGCGGGCCCGTGCCCCCGCAGCGGGACGAGCGGGCGAAGACGCGGCTGATCGCGATCGTCGCGGCCTCGGCCGTCGTGGTCACGGCCGCAGTGACCGGCGTCGTGGTGTTCGGCGGTGACGACGGCGACGACGCCAAGCCGGCCGCCGCGAGTTCCCCCTCGGCCTCCAAGAAGCCGGAGCCGAGCGCGACGGCGAACCCGCGCGACGGCTCCAGTTCGGAGAAGCCGCAGGTCGAGGGCTGGAAGACGGTGGTGAGCACCAAGTGGGGCACGGCGTTCGACGTGCCGGCCGACTGGGAGCTCGCGTCGCCCGAGTCGTTCTACTTCTTCGAGGACGAGGCCAAGGACGACGGCAGCGCGATGATCGGCTGGACCGGTCCGGCCATGCTGAAGAGCGAGTGGTGCTCGATCGACTCCGACGGGGACGGCAGCAAGGAGAACCACGAGCTGGCCGCGGCGGGCAGCAAGGGCGCGGAGGGGGCCAAGGACCTCGACGACGTCGCCTACCAGACGGCCGGCACCTGGGTCCTGGCCGCGTACACCCAGCCGGACAAGAAGAAGGTGAAGATCACGAAGCCGGTGCCCTTCACCAGCACCTCCGGCCTCAAGGGCAGCGTGGCGACCGCGAAGTCGACCGGGGTCAAGAAGGAGAACCGCTGCGACACCGAGGGCAAGGCGGTCTCCTTCGGCTTCGAGAACGGCAACGGCGACTACGTCTCCTGGAGCCTGTTCGGCGCGGCCGGCGTCAAGGAGGAGTTCTCGGACGCGACGATCCAGCAGATCCTCAAGACGGTCCGGTTGACCGAGGCCAAGCCGACCGAGCAGTGAGCTGTGCAGCGGCCGGCCGCCCCGCCCCCGGGA
>NZ_JBHWZH010000142.1:0-14481 GCF_042728285.1 Streptomyces sp. NPDC060194
CCGTACACCGGCGTGCGGCCCCCGTTGCCGTACGCGCCCGCGGTCAGCCCTCGCGGGTCTCGCGGCCCCCGCGGCCGTCCCGGCCCTCGCGGACGGACAGCAGGTCCTCCAGCTGCTCCTCGCGGTCCTGCGCGGCCACGAACAACAGCTCGTCGCCGGCCTCCAGGGAGTCGTCGGGGGAGGGGGCCATCACGCGCGTGCCGCGGATGATCGTGACCAGGGAGGTGTCCTGCGGCCACTGGACGTCCCCGACCCGGGTGCCGGCGAACGCCGACTCCGGCGGCAGCGTCAGCTCCACCAGGTTGGCGTCGCCGTGGCTGAAGCGCAGCAGCCGGACCAGGTCGCCGACGCTCACCGCCTCCTCGACCAGCGCCGACATCAGGCGCGGTGTGGAGACCGCCACGTCGACGCCCCAGGACTCGTTGAAGAGCCACTCGTTCTTCGGGTTGTTGACCCGGGCGACGACCCGCGGCACCCCGTACTCGGTCTTGGCGAGCAGCGAGACGACGAGGTTCACCTTGTCGTCTCCGGTCGCGGCGATGACCACGTTGCAGCGTTGCAACGCCGCCTCGTCGAGCGAGGTGATCTCGCAGGCGTCCGCGAGCAGCCACTCGGCCATCGGCACCCGCTCCACCGAGATGGCGGTCGGCGCCTTGTCGACGAGCAGCACCTCGTGCCCGTTCTCGAGCAGCTCACCGGCGATGGACCGGCCGACCGCGCCGGCTCCGGCAATGGCGACGCGCATCAGCGACCACCCTCCTCAGGGCCCTCGGCGAACGCCGCCTCGACCTTCTCGACGTCTTCCTGCCGCATCATCACGTGCACGAGGTCGCCCTCCTGGAGCACCGTCTGCGACGTCGGCAGCATGGCCTCGCCCAGACGGGTGAGGAAGGCGACGCGGACGCCGGTCTCCTCCTGCAGGACGCTGATCCGCTGGCCGACCCACGCCGTCGAGGTGTGCACCTCGGCGAGCTGGACCGCGCCGCTCGGGTCGCGCCACAGCGGCTCCGCGCCGGACGGCAGGAGCCTGCGCAGCATCTGGTCGGCGGTCCAGCGGACCGTGGCGACCGTGGGGATGCCCAGGCGCTGGTAGACCTCGGCGCGCCGGGGGTCGTAGATGCGGGCGGCGACGTTCTCGATGCCGAACATCTCGCGGGCCACGCGGGCGGCGATGATGTTGGAGTTGTCGCCGCTGCTCACCGCGGCGAACGCGCCGGCGTCCTCGATCCCCGCCTCGCGCAGGGTGTCCTGGTCGAACCCGACCCCGTTGACCCGGCGGCCGCCGAAGCCGGAGCCCAGCCGGCGGAACGACTTGGGGTCCTGGTCGATCACCGCGACCGTGTGCCCCTGCTGCTCCAGGGTCTGCGCGAGGGCGGAACCCACCCGCCCGCAGCCCATGATGACGACGTGCATCGCCTCGTTACCCCGCGTTCCTGGTCGTCCCGCTGACCTGCACCGACACTCTGTTCACTGCCCTGCTCACTGCTTTCCGTACCGCTGACGTCGCCGCTGCCGGGCGGGGGCGCCCGAATACGTGCTCGGGACCACCGTAGCCCGAGGGGCCGATGGGGGGCGGGCCGACCCCGAGCGGGCGCGCGAACGACGCACGGCGGTCCCGAGTTGCCGGAGGGCCGTCAAGAATTCGTCAAAGATGCGCACGCCGGACGCGGCGCCCGCAGCGGGCCCGAACGCGCGACTGGGCCGTTCGGGCCCCCCGCAGGCCCCTTCGAGGCGCGGGTCGTGCGGCGCCGGGGCCCTTGGACAGCGCTTACGATCCCTGCGTGTCCAAACTGACCGACGTGCCCAAACGCATCCTTATCGGGCGGGCGCTGCGCAGCGACCGGCTGGGAGAAACGCTCCTGCCGAAGCGCGTCGCGCTCCCCGTCTTCGCCTCCGACCCGCTGTCGTCGGTGGCGTACGCACCGGGCGAGGTGCTCCTCGTCCTGTCGATCGCGGGGCTGTCGGCGTACCACTTCAGCCCCTGGATCGCGCTTGCGGTCGTGGTGCTGATGTTCACCGTCGTCGCCTCCTACCGGCAGAACGTCCGCGCGTACCCGAGCGGCGGCGGCGACTACGAGGTGGCGAACGTCAACCTCGGCCCGCGGGCCGGCCTCACCGTCGCCAGCGCGCTGCTCGTCGACTACGTGCTCACCGTCGCCGTGTCGATCTCCGCGGGCATCGAGAACCTGGGCTCGGCGGTCCCGTTCGTGGTCGAGCACAAGGTGGCCTGCGCGGTCGCGGTGATCGTGCTGCTGACGATGATGAACCTGCGGGGCGTCAAGGAGTCGGGCACGCTCTTCGCCATCCCGACGTACGTCTTCGTCGTCGGCGTCTTCCTCATGATCGCCTGGGGCGGCTTCCGCTACCTGACCGGGGACACGCTCACCGCGCCGACCGCCGACTTCGAGATCAAGCCCGAGCACCAGGGGCTCGCCGGCTTCGCGCTGGTCTTCCTGCTGCTGCGCGCCTTCTCCTCCGGCTGCGCGGCGCTCACCGGCGTCGAGGCGATCAGCAACGGCGTGCCCGCCTTCCGCAAGCCCAAGTCGAAGAACGCGGCCACCACGCTCGCCCTGATGGGCGGCCTGGCCGTCACCATGTTCTGCGGCATCATCCTGCTCGCCCTGGCCTCCGACGTGCGGATGGCGGAGTTCCCCGCCAAGGACCTGCTGCGCGACGGGGTGCCCGTCGGCAGCGGCTACGTCCAGGACCCGGTGATCTCGCAGGTCGCGGCGGCCGTCTTCGGCGACGGCACCTTCCTGTTCGTCGTGCTCGCCGCGGCCACCGCGCTCGTGCTGTTCCTGGCGGCGAACACCGCGTACAACGGCTTCCCGCTGCTCGGCTCGATCCTCGCGCAGGACCGCTACCTGCCCCGCCAGCTGCACACCCGCGGCGACCGCCTCGCGTTCTCCAACGGCATCGTGCTGCTCGCGGGCGCGGCGGCGCTGCTCGTCGTGGTCTACGCAGCCGACTCCACCCGGCTGATCCAGCTCTACATCGTCGGCGTCTTCGTCTCCTTCACGCTCAGCCAGACCGGCATGGTGCGGCACTGGAACCGCCTCCTGCGCACCGAGAAGTCCGCCGCGGTCCGCGGCCGGATGAAGCGCTCGCGGGCGATCAACACCTTCGGCGCGTTCCTGACCGGCAGCGTCCTGGTCATCGTGCTCGCCACGAAGTTCACCCACGGCGCGTGGGTGGCCCTGCTCGGCATGGTCATCTTCTACGTGACGATGAGCGCGATCCGCCGCCACTACGACAAGGTCGCGGAGGAGATCCAGGCCCCGGACGCCCCGGACGCCGACATGGTCCGCCCCTCGCGCGTCCACTCCATCGTGCTGGTCTCCAAGGTGCACCGGCCCACCCTGCGGGCCCTGGAGTACGCCAAGCTGATGCGCTCCGACACCCTGGAGGCGCTCACCATCGGCGTCGACCCCGCCGAGACCAAGGCGCTGCGCGCCGAGTGGGACCGGCGGCGGATCTCCGTCCCGCTCAAGACGCTCGACTCGCCCTACCGGGAGATCACCCGCCCGGTCATCGAGTACGTGAAGTCGCTGCGGCGCGAGAGCCCGCGCGACGTGGTCAGTGTGTACATCCCGGAGTACGTCGTCGGGCACTGGTACGAGCACCTGCTGCACAACCAGAGCGCGCTGCGGCTGAAGGGGCGGCTGCTGTTCACGCCGGGGGTGATGGTGACCTCCGTGCCGTACCAGCTGGTGTCGTCCGAGGCGGCGAAGAAGCGGGCGAAGCGGCGGGCGAACTGGAGCGCGCCGGGTTCGGTGCGGCGGGGGCCGGTGGACACCCGGCCGCAGCGGTCGAAGGAGCCGTCGTCGCGGGAGGGGTGAGGGGTGCGGGGGTGCTCGGGTTCGTGGGGGGCGTGGGATCGGGCGCGGGTCGGCTCGGCGCGGGTCGGCCCGGCGCGGGCTCGGCCTCCGGTCCGCCGGGTGCAAGCGGGCTCGGTCTCCGGTTCGCCTGGTGCGGGCGGGGCGGGTCGTCGCGGCGGGGGCCGTAGACTGGACGGCTGTTGTCCCGTGACGGCGGCCCGCGGGCCGCCGCCCGCCGCCCGTCGGCGCACCCTTTCCCGCACCCTTTCCCGCAGCACGTTGATCGCATCGCCGTTTGGAGCCGTCCCACCATGCAGGTAGAACCGAAGAAGTCGCTGGTGGGGCAGGAGTACGAGGTCGAGGTCGGCCCCGTCGCCCACGGCGGGCACTGCATCGCCCGCACCGACGAGGGCCGCGTCCTGTTCGTGCGGCACGCGCTGCCGGGCGAGCGCGTGGTCGCCCGGGTCACCGAGGGCGACGAGGACTCCCGCTTCCTGCGCGCCGACGCCGTCACCGTCCTCGACCCGTCGAAGGACCGCATCGAGGCGCCCTGCCCGTTCGCCGGCCCCGGCCGCTGCGGCGGCTGCGACTGGCAGCACGCCAAGCCGGGCGCGCAACGGCGGCTCAAGGCCGACGTGATCGCCGAGCAGCTCCAGCGGCTCGCCGGGCTGACCCCCGAGGAGGCGGGCTGGGACGGCACCGTCGTCCCCGCCGAGGGCGACAAGCTGCCGGCCGGCGAGGTGCCCGCCTGGCGCACCCGGATGCACTACGCCGTCGACGCCGAGGGCCACGCGGGCCTGCGCCGGCACCGCTCGCACGACGTCGAGCGGATCGACCGCTGCCTGATCGCCGCGCCGGGCGTCAGCGAGCTGGGCGTCGAGGCGCGCGACTGGACCGGCATGGAGAGCGTCGAGGCGATCGCCGCGACCGGCTCCGCGGACCGGCAGGTCGTCCTCACGCCCCGGCCGGGCGCGCGCCTGCCGATCGTCGAGCTCGACAAGCCCGTCTCCGTGCTGCGCATCGGCGAGCGGGACAAGGCCGTCCACCGCGTGCACGGCCGCGACTTCGTGCGCGAGCGGGCCCGCGACAAGACCTGGCGGGTCGGCGGCGGCGGCTTCTGGCAGATCCACCCGCAGGCCGCGAGCACCCTCGTCCTCGCCGTCATGCAGGGCCTGATGCCGCGCAAGGGCGAGATGGCCCTCGACCTCTACTGCGGCGTCGGCCTCTTCGCCGGCGAGCTGGCCGAGCGGGTCGGCGAGACCGGCGCGGTGCTCGGCATCGAGACCGGCAAGCGCGCGGTCGAGGACGCGCGCCACAACCTCGCGGGGTTCCCCCGCGTCCGAGTCGAGCAGGGCAAGGTCGAGCAGGTCCTGCCGCGCACCCGCATCACCGAGGCCGACATCATCGTCCTCGACCCGCCCCGGGCGGGCGCCGGCCGCCAGACCGTCGCCCACCTCGCCACCCTCGGCGCCCGCCGCATCGCCTACGTCGCCTGCGACCCCGCCGCGCTCGCGCGCGACCTGGGGTACTTCCGCGAGGGCGGCTACAAGGTGCGGACGCTGCGGGCGTTCGACCTGTTCCCGATGACCCACCACGTGGAGTGCGTGGCGATCCTGGAGCCGGCTTCGAAGGGGGCGTGAGCGGGGAGTCCCGGGGGTGACCGGACCGGACTGCGCGGAGGTCGACCGCCCGGCCCGGCCCGCACCCCGGACCGGGCGAACCGGCTGGGCGCCTACCGGCCCGCGCCAGGGCTGCCGTAGCCGGCCGGGTCGCGGCCGCCGCGTCGCCGCCCGGTCAGGTGGCGACGCGACGCAGGGCGAGCAGGGTCGCGTCGTCGGTGCGGTGCGGGCCGTCCAGGCGGGTGACGAGGCGTTCGGTGTAGTCCTGGAGCCCGCCGTGGCCGGGGCGGGGTGCGGCCTCCTGGACGCACGCCTCCGCCGCGCGCAGGAAGCGGCGGACGTCGTCGTCGGGGTCGCCGCCGCGGCGCTCGGTCAGGCCGTCGGAGTACATGAGGACGATGTCGCCGTCCTCGAGCTGCGACGCGGTGGCCGGGTAGGGGACGTCGCTCATGACGCCGAGCGTGAGCCCGGAGCCGCCGTCGGCCGGCGGCATCGTGCGGGCGGTGCCGTCGCGGACGAGGACGGGGAGCGGATGCCCGGCGCTGGTCCAGCGGAGCACCCCCCGGTCCGGGTGGTAGCGGGCGATGATCGCGGTGGCCGTGGACTCGTCGCCGTCCGCGCAGGCCACCTCGTTGAGCCAGTGCGTCAGCTGCTCCACGGGCTCGTGGGTGTAGGCCAGGCCCGCGAGGGCGTAGCGGAGCTTGGCCATCAGGGTGGCCGCATCCAGACCGTGCCCGCGTGCGTCGCCGAGCGCGACGAGGAGCCGGCCGTCGGGCAGCTTGCGGGCCTTGTACCAGTCGCCGCCCACCCCGGCCTCGCGGGCGTCCGGCCGGTACACGGCCGCGGTCTCCAGGCCGTAGCGGTCGAGCCCGTCGTGGAAGTGCGGCAGCACCGCCTCGCGCAGGGCGTCGGCGATCTCGGCGACGGTCTCGGTACGCTCCCGCTCGCGCCGGGCCGCGCGCTCAGCCCGGTCGGCGGCCTCCCGGCGCATCCGGTCCGTCGTGACGTCGACGAGGACGGCCCGCAGCGCCCACACCAGGCTGCTGGGCGCGATCCGCACGGGTTCGGCGACCATACGGAAGACGCGCTCCCCCCGGTCACGGAACCGCAGCTCGCACTCGGTGGCGCGTTTGCGCAGGACGACGTCGTACAGCAGCCGGTAGTAGGCGGGCAGGCTCTCCTGGGTGGCCGTCGCGGCGAGGTCGTACAGGCCGGGCACCGGTGCGTCGTGCGCCAGGCCGAGCACCTCGCGGAAGCCGTGGGACGGCTGGACGCCGTCGTCGCCCAGGTTCCACTCCGCCCAGCAGACCCGGACCAGCCGCTGCGCCGCGGTCGCCATCCGGATCCGGTTGCCGGGTTCCCAGGTGAGCAGGTAGTGCTCCCCGCAGGGGGCGATGCGCACCTCGTCGTTGATCCGTACCGGCCCTGAAGGGGTGCTGACCATCCACTGCACGGTCTCGGGCCCCTGGGGGGTGCCGTCGCGGGCGGCGTCGGTCAGCATCCGCGGAATCGCCGTGACCGCGAGGTTCGGATGGCGCTCGAACAGGGAGACGGGGCCGGTCCACGGCGGCATGACGTCCGGCGGCAGCCGCGCGGCGAGGCCCTCGCGGGCCCTGGCGTTCCGGGTCAGGTAGGTCACGTCCCGGAGGGTGCCGTCCCCCGCGAAGACGGGGGCGAGGAGCAGGGCCCCCATCGGCAGGGCTTCGAGCACGGTCTGCCCGAGGCCGGGCCCGTCATCGAGGGGAGCGGGGCCGGTCGGGGCGGGCGTGTGGCGGGGGGTGTGCCAGTGGCGCCGCGCGTAGGAGGCGATGCGCCGGTTCTGGGAGTCCAGCATCTCGCCGATCGCCTGCAGGTCCAGGCGGGAGCGCGCGTCGTCCGTGCTCGGGGTGGAGTGCGGTGCCATGGCGGACCTTCCCGGTGCGGAGCGACGCGACGGGTGCCCGGCCGCCGTACCCGTGACTCCAGCTTCCAGGTGGTCGCGCGGTGCCCGCCAGTCGGCGGGGTCCGACCGGCGGCGGCCGTCGCACCGCGGCACGGCGGGGTCGGCCGGATCGGCGGGGGTCCGGGCGGTGGTGGGCATGCGCTCCTCCTCGGTCGGTGCTGCCCCGGGCGAACGGGGCCGGGCCGGCGTGATGCCCGCACCGGGCGCGGCGAACCGGGACGAAGGTCCCGTGCACGGGGCCCTCCGTCCGCGGCGGGTCGTCCCGCACGGCGCGCGCGACCGCCCACTGCCGTCCGGGCGCCGTGGGGCGCACGGCCAGCGGACGACGCCGTCGTCGTGGAGCAGGCCGGCCGGGCGTCGCCGATCCCGTGCGGTCGGCCGCGGACTTCTGACGGCGGGCCTGCGGCCGCCGATCGCGGTCCGTGCGCGGCACCCCGTCGCCACACCTCCCGGTGGCAGGGGTCGGCGCGGCGGGCCCTCGTTCGGGCCCGTCACGTGGGGTCCTCGGCGACGGCGGGGTCCGTGCCAACGGCGGAGGAGGGGCGCGGGACGGCGGCGGCCGGGGCGTACTGGGCGGCCTGGGCGGCGAACATGGCGGCGTAGCGGCCGTTGAGGGCGACGAGTTCGTCGTGGGTGCCCTGTTCGGTGAGGCGGCCGCGGTGCAGGACGTGGATGCGGTCGGCGTGGCGGACGCCGGACATGCGGTGGGTGACGAGGACGACGGCCCGGTGGGGTGCGGCGAGGCGGCGGATGCGGTCGAAGGCCTCGATCTCGGCCTCCGGGTCGAGCGCGGAGGTCGGCTCGTCGACGATGAGGACGCTGTCGGCGGTCGAGGTCGTGCTGCGCCAGTGGGTGCGGGCGAGGCCGATCTTCTGCCACTCGCCGCCGGATATCTCCACCGCGCCGCGGAACACCCGGGCCAGGAGGGTCTGCAGGCCGTGCGGGAGCCGGGCGACGAGCGGGGCGGCGCTCGCGTACTCGACCGAGGGCGCGAGGTCCTCGGGTGAGGCGGGACGGTGCGGGCGGCCCAGGCGGATGTTCATCGCGGCGGTCACGGGCCAGCGCTGGAAGTCCTGCGTGAGGAGCGAGACCCGCTCGCCGACCTGCGCGCGGTCGAGGTCGCGGAGGTCCGCGTCGCCCCAGTGCAGGGTGCCGGCCTGGGGCAGGAGCAGCCCGGAGAGGATCTTCATCAGGGTGCTCTTGCCGGAGCCGTTCTCCCCGACCACCGCGGTGACCGACCCCATCGGCAGGGTCAGCGACACCTCCTGGAGGGCCGGGGTGTCCCGGTCCGGGTACCGGTAGGTGACGGCGTCGAGGACGACCGCCTTCACCTGCGCGGGCACCGGGTCGCCGCCCTCGGGGATGGTCCGCCCGGCGGCCTCGGCCAGGAACCGTCCGTGGTCGCGCACGTAGAGCGACTCCTCGTGCAGCTGGTTGACGTTCATCACCAGCGCGCCCAGGCTCGCCGAGCCGGTCCGCACGGCGATCACCGCCGTTCCCGCGACGGCGAGGCTCATCTCGCCCGCCAGGATCAGCCCGAACATCGCCCCGTACGTCGCGGTCAGCGCGAGCCCGGACAGCGCGGAGGCGACCCACTCGGTGAGCGCCTTGCTGGAGGCCAGCCGCTCCTGCTCGGCCTCGGCGCTCTCCGCCATCCGCTCGTAGCGGCCCAGCAGGAAGCTCCCGACGGCGTGCAGGCGGACCTCCTGCGCGGCGGTGCGCTCGGTGAGGAGGTTCCCGATCAGCCGGCTCGCCCGCACGTGCTCGATCCAGCTCATCACCGACACGTACCGCTCCTGCGCCACCCGCATGGCGCCCCAGCCGCGCGGCGCGGCGATGAGGAACAGCATCGGCAGGAGGACGGGGTCGAGCACGGCCAGCACGCTGGCGGTGGTGACCAGCGAGATCAGCCCGTTGACGGCGGCGACGCACGTGCCGATCATCCGGCGGGCGGAGTCGGGCCCGTGCTGGGCTACGTCGACGAGCCGCCGGAAGTCGGGGTCGTCGATCGCCTCCAGTTCGACGCGGGACGCCGCGGCGAGGTACTGGGTGGTCGCGATCCGCTCGACCTTCGGCTCCAGCCGGCCCGCGCGGGACGTGGACCACGCCGCCAGCGCGGAGTTGACGACGCCGACCGCGGCCGCGAGCAGCAGCGCGGGCACCAGGGCGTGCAGCCGCTGCTCGACGCTGCCGCCGCCGGCCAGCAGCGCGTGCATCACCGCGTTGACCGCGATCAGCCCGACCGCGGCGGCCAGTCCCTGCCCGATCTCGGCGGCCCCCACCGCGAGCAGCGCCCGCCGGTCGGCCTGCCACGCGATGCGCAGCGTCCCGCCGACGAGCCCCGGCATCGAGCGCAGCGCGGAGCGCATCGTCAGCTCCAGGCCCGCGTGCTCGTGCGCCGACCACCCCATGTCGTAGCGCAGCGGGCCGCCGAACAGCTCGCGCTCCGCGTCCGAGACCTGCGGGTCGGCCATCCGCACCCGCCCGAAGAACCGCTTCACCGCGCACCTCCCGCCCCGCCGGGTGCCGTGCTCCCCGGCCGTGTCGACGCGACGGCCCCGCCCGCCGGCACCTGCGCACCGGACCATCGTGGGGGCTCGCGCCGCGGTCGGGCAGAGCGCGTTTCCGGCCGCCCGGACCGCACGGATGTCGCCACCTGGGGCCGTTCCGCACGGCGCGGACCGGTCCTGAGGCGGTCGAAGGCGGTGCCGCGGGAAAACGGCCTAGGATCCCGGGCATGGCCCTGACCGTGAGTGACGTCGACCGGTTCGAAACTGCCCGGCCCCGGTTGGAGGCCATCGCCTACCGGCTGCTCGGCTCGGCGAGTGAGGCGGAGGACGCCGTGCAGGAGACGTTCCTGCGCTGGCAGGCGGCCGACGTCGGGCGGATCGAGGTGCCCGAGGCCTGGCTGACGAAGGTCCTCACCAACTTCTGCCTCAACCAGCTCACTTCGGCACGTGCCCGGCGTGAGACGTACGTGGGGAGGTGGCTCCCCGAGCCGCTGCTCGCCGGGGACCCGATGCTCGGCCCGGCCGAGACCGCCGAGCAGCGCGAGTCGGTGTCGTACGCCGTCCTCGTCCTGCTGGAGCGCCTGTCGCCGGGCGAGCGGGCGGTGTACGTGCTGCGTGAGGCCTTCGCCTACCCGCACCGGGAGATCGCCGGGATCCTGGGCATCACCGAGGCCGCCAGCCAGCAGACGTTCCACCGGGCCAGGAAGCACGTCGCGGACGGCAAGGCGCGCACCGGGATCGACGAGGCCGCCGCCCGGAGGATCGTCGAGGAGTTCCTGGCCGCCGCGACCAGCGGCCGTACCGAACCCCTCGTACGCCTGCTCACCCAGGACGCCGTCTCGGTGGGCGACGGCGGCGGCAAGGTCCCGGCTCGCGCGAAGGCGTTCGAGGGCGCGCTCGCGGTCGCCACGTTCCTGCGCGGCCTGTTCAAACCCGGCGACGCCAAGCGGGCCCACGTCGGCGGGGCTCCCGACATCTACGCCACGACCGCCAACGGCGGGCCCGCCGTGGTGGCGGTCGTGGACGGCCGGGTCGTCGCGATCACCTGTCTGGAGGTCACCGCGGAGGGCATCGCCGCGGTCCGCAGCCAGGTCAACCCCGACAAGCTCGTCCGCGCGACCGGGCAGTGGGCCGCAGCGGACCGGGGAGGCGCGCTCTACACCCTCTGACCCGATGTGACGCGCATCACGTCCTACTCCTGTCAGGAAGCGCCGGGCTGCCCGGTTCAAGAGGCGAAACCGCGCAGGACAGCGGAGGAACCCCCGCAGACAGGAGCAGGCCCATGCAGCACCGCATCGTCGTCCTCGGAGCCGGCTACACCGGAGCCTCCGCCGCCGGCCGCCTCGCCCGGCGGCTGCACCGCGCGGACGTCGCCATCACCCTCGTCAACCCCGAGCCCGACTTCGTCGAGCGCGTCCGACTGCACCAGATCGCGGCCGGCCAGGACCTCACGCCCCGGCCGTTCGGCGGGATGTTCGCGGGAACGGGCGTGGAACTGAAGCTCGCGAAGGTCACCGCCGTGGACGTGGACCGCAAGACGGTGACGGTCACCGCCGCGAACGACTCCCGGCAGGGGGAACTGCCGTACGACACCCTGGTCTACGCCCTCGGCAGCGGCTGGAGCGACGGAGGCGTCCCCGGCGTCGCCGAGCACGCCCACGACGTCGCCGGCCGCCCCGGCGCCCTCCGCCTCCGCGACCGCCTGGCCGCCCTGGACGCCGGCCGGCCCGTGGTCGTGGTCGGCGGCGGTCTGACCGGCCTGGAGGCCGCGACCGAGATCGCCGAGGCCCGCCCGGACCTCGACGTCGCCCTGGCCGTCCGCGGAGCCCTCGGCGACTGGCTCTCGGAGAAGGGCCGCGGCCACCTGCGGAAAGTGGTGCACCGGCTCGGCATCACGGTCCACGAGCACACGGCGGTCACCGCCGTGGAGGCGGACGGCGTGACGACGGCCGACGGCCGGACCGTCCCCGCCGAGGTCACGGTCTGGACCACCGGCTTCGCCGTTCACCCGATCGCCCGGGCCACCGCCCTGGAGACCACCGACCGCGGCCAGATCGTGGTCGACGGCACGATGCGCTCGGTCTCCCACCCGGACGTGTACGCCGTGGGCGACGCGGCGACGGCGATCGGCCCGAACGGGAAGCCCCTCCGGATGTCCTGCGCCTCGGGTGTCCCCATGGCCTGGCAGGCCGCCGACGCCGTCGCCGCCCGGCTCGCCGGCGCCAAGGTCCCCCGCGTCCCCATCCGCTACTTCCAGCAGTGCGTCTCCCTCGGCCGCAAGGACGGTCTGATCCAGTTCGTCACCGCCGATGACCGGGCGAAGGACAGCGCCCTTACGGGCCGCGCGGCCGCCGTCTACAAGGAGCTGATCTGCAAGGGCGCGGCCTGGGGCGTCGCCAACCCGACCATGGGCATGCCGTCCCGGCGCCGGCGTGCCGTACCGCAGGAGACCCGGAGCCGTGTACGGGGGAAGGCGGCGGCCTGACCTCGTCATCGCCGGACTGCCGCCGTCAACCGACGTGGTGGACACCGCGGTTGACACCGACGCGCGCGGCGATCGCCGCGACGACGGGCCGCGGGCTCCTCCTCGTCGCCGCGCTCGCGAAGGAGTGGGGTGTGACGGCCCCGCGGCCGGGCGTCGTCGCGAAGACCGTCCGGGCGGAGATCGACCTCACGCCGCCCGCGCGCCACGGCTGTCGACCCGCCGTGGGAGCGCCGGCAGCTCCTTCCGGTCCCGGGCGCTGACGTCGGAACCGTCCCGGGGACGACTCCGGGGGAGGCCGAGCGGGTCGCGCCGACGCGGCGGGGGTGCGTCAGCTCTGTGGTGCGGTGCCGCCGCCCGCCTGGTCGGTGTTCCCCGCCGCGTTCGTCTTCTCGCGCATCTTGCGGAGCAGCTCCGCCTTGCGGTCGGCGGCGTTCTGCCGGTCGAGGTTGCGGTGCGGGCCGTTGTTCTGCCGTTCGGCGCGGGACAGCTTCTTGCGCTGGCCGCCGCCCTGGCCCACGGGGTTGTTGATGTTCTTGCTGTCGGTCACGGGATCTCCCGGTCGTGAGGTGAGCTGCGGATTCGTCGGTGGCGGACGGGTGGCGACGTCGAGGGACGTCAGCGGGCCCGCCACGCACTCACTCGTGAACCGGCGTCTGGAAGGACAGGGCATTTTACCCGGTTCCGCCGGCTCTCCGAGCGCCGGCCGGGCGGAGGCGGCGCCCTCGCATGCTGCGGGTCGTCACCCCGCCGGGCGGTGCACCAGCGCGTCCGGGGTGAGGTCCGCCAGGGTGGGGTAGCCGTCGACAGCCATGGTGAGGTCGAGTTCGGCGAGGAGGGAGCGCAGGACGTGGACGATGCCGTCCTCGCCGGCGAGGGCGGCGCCGTAGGCGTACGGGCGGCCGATGCCGACGGCGGTGGCGCCGAGGGCGAGGGCCTTGGCGGCGTCGGCGCCGGAGCGGACGCCGGAGTCGAAGAGGACGGGGAGGCCGTCGGCGGCGTCGACGACGGCGGGGAGGGCTTCGAGGGTGGTGAGGCCGCCGTTGGCCTGGCGGCCGCCGTGGTTGGAGCAGTAGATGCCGTCCACGCCGCCGTCCTTGGCGCGGCGGACGTCCTCGGGGTGGCAGATGCCCTTGAGGACCAGCGGCAGGTCGGTCAGCGAGCGGAGCCAGGGCAGGTCGTCCCAGGTGAGCGGGTTGCCGAAGACGCCCGCCCAGGTGCGGACGACGTCGTCGGGGCCGCCGCCGCCGACCAGTTCGCGGAAGCGCGGGTCGGAGGTGTAGTTGGCGAGGCAGTGTCCGCGCAGCTGGGGGAAGTTGGAGGTGGACAGGTCGCGGGGGCGCCAGCCGGTGATCCAGGTGTCGAGGGTGACGACGATGCCCTTGAAACCGGCCGCCTCGGCGCGGTGGACGAGGGAGGCGGCGAGGTCGCGGTCGGTGGGCGTGTACAGCTGGAAGAAGCCGGGTGTCTCCCCGGACGCGGCGGCCACGTCCTCCAGCGGATCGACCGACAGCGTCGAGGCCACCATCGGCACGCCGGTCCGCGCGGCGGCGCGTGCGGTGGCGAGGTCCCCGTGGCCGTCGGGCGCGCACAGGCCGATGACGCCGACCGGGGCCATGAAGAGGGGCGAGGGAAGCGTCAGCCCGAACAGGTCCACGCCGAGGTCGCGTTCGGTCGCGCCGACCATCATCCGCGGGATCAGCCCGTACCGCTCGAAGACCCGGGCGTTCGCCCGCTGCGTGTACTCGTCGCCCGCGCCCCCGGCCACGTACGACCACAGCGAGGGGCCCAGCGCGTGCTCGGCCCGCTCCTCCCAGCCGGCGAAGTCCATCGGCAGGGTGGGGGTGACCCCGACCAACCCGTTGAGGTAGATCTCCAGTTGGTAGTCGCCGTACTTCGGGCTCATGCGGGTGCCTTTCCTCGGGGTGCGGGCGGGGTGCCCGGCGCGGAGCACACGCTCGCACCTCCACGCGCCTCCGTCACCGGTTGCTGCGCGAATGATCGGAACCCGCCGTCCGCCGCTGCGGGCAGCGCGGCGCGGCCGTGCTGGGTTCCGGCCGCAGACGGTGGGCCCCGGGGATTCGGGGGGTGCGGGGCTGCCGCCCCGCAC
>NZ_JBHWZH010000143.1:0-14353 GCF_042728285.1 Streptomyces sp. NPDC060194
TCCACGAAGTCCCCCGGCCGCGGGGGGGGGGCGCGCCCGCCGCCGCCGCGCGGGGGGGCGGGCCGGGCGGCGGGGGCGGCGGGCGCCGCGGCGGCGGCCGCGCCCCCGGGGGGACCGGCCGGCCGGGACGCCGCGCGGCGACGGCGGCGCGGGGGCAGCGTGTCGCTGGGGGACACCCCGTCGTTCTTGTTGTTGTCGGAACCCTCGTTGGGCTCGGTTGCTTCGAGCATGCGGGCGTTTCTCCCGTCACGCCCCCGGGCGCCGCGCCTGGATCCGGTCCGTCCCGGCCCGCGCGGGATCCGCGGGGCCGTCGTCCGGGGCGCGTGCGCCGCACAGGAGCTGTATGTTTTCGGCCCGCCGGTTCCGTGCGCGGTGCGCACGGCCTGGCGAAAGTCTGATGGGTCGGTGCGCGGCCGGGTTCGGATGGCTGCCGAGGATCCTGGCCTGCGCGGCGACGACCGCCCTAGGCGGAACCGGCCCCGGACGGCTCCGTCGCGGCGGCGGCTCCCGCGGCCTCAAAAGGCTTCGGGTCCGCCTCGCGGTCGGGCGCGAGCGGGTCGGTCACCGTTCCGGTCTCCTCGTCGAAGAGCCCCTGCGCCAGCCTGGTCACCGCAGCGGGGACGGGCGGCGTCAGGTCGGCCACCACGCGAAGGCCGGACAGGACGTCATCGGGTCGGACGGCGGGTGAAGCGTGCCGTACCACCAGGCGCAGTATCGCACAGGGGCCCGGCCGCGGCCTATCGGCCGGGGTATCGGCCACGGTCAGCGCGGCGACGGCGCCCCGCGCGTCGAAGGTCCGCATGCCGTTCTTCGCGCGGCGCTCGACCTCCACGACCGGCGCGGCAAGGAACGCCTCGACGGCCTTCGCGGCGTCCGCCGGCTCCACGCCGTCGAGCCGCAGCTCCCACACGGAGGCGGTCAGCCGGTCGGCGAGACCCGACGTACGGGCCTCCACCGCGTCCACGATGTCCAGGCCCTGCGGCATCGACGCGTCGAGCAGGCCGCGCAGCGTCTCGGGGTCCCGGTGCGCGGTGAGCGCGATCTCCAGGTACTCGGCCTCGCTGCCGGTGCCCGTCGGCGCCGCGTTCGCGTAACTCACCTTCGGGTGCGGGGTGAACCCGGCCGAGTACGCCATCGGCACCTCGGCCCGGCGCAGCGCCCGCTCGAACGCGCGCTGGAAGTCGCGGTGGCTCGTGAACCGAAGGCGTCCGCGCTTGGTGTACCGCAGACGGATCCGCTGCACCGCCGGGGCGGGCGGCGGTCCCTCGGGCTGTCGCTTCGGCAGTGTTCCTTCTCCTCAGTGCGGGCCGACACGCTCCCGCGCGCCAAGCCGTTCGTCGATACCCAGGGTACGCGGGCCTCCCGCGCACCCCGGGGGCGTCACCGGCGGTGACGGCTGCCGGGCTACTTCACCACGGACAGCGGCAGCAGCTTCTTGCCGGTGGGGCCGATCTGGATGGAGGTGTCCATCTGCGGGCACACGCCGCAGTCGAAGCACGGGGTCCAGCGGCAGTCGTCGACCTCGGTCTCGTCGAGGGCGTCCTGCCAGTCCTCCCAGAGCCAGTCCTTGTCGAGGCCGGAGTCGAGGTGGTCCCAGGGGAGGACCTCCTCGTAGGTGCGCTCGCGGGTGGTGTACCAGTCGACGTCGATGCCGAAGTCGGGGAGGGTCTTCGCCGCCGCCGCCATCCAGCGGTCGTAGGAGAAGTACTCGCGCCAGCCGTCGAAGCGGCCGCCGCCCTCGTAGACCGCGCGGATGACGGCCGCGGTGCGGCGGTCGCCGCGGGAGAGCAGGCCCTCGACGATGCCGGGCTTGCCGTCGTGGTAGCGGAAGCCGATGGAGCGGCCGTACTTCTTGTCGCCGCGGATCTTGTCGCGCAGCTTGGTGAGCCGGGCGTCGGTCTCCTCGGCGGAGAGCTGCGGGGCCCACTGGAAGGGCGTGTGCGGCTTGGGCACGAAGCCGCCGATGGAGACGGTGCAGCGGATGTCGTTCTGCCCGGAGACCTTGCGGCCCTCGGCGATGACGCGGGTGGCCATGTCGGCGATCTGCAGGACGTCGTCGTCGGTCTCGGTGGGCAGACCGCACATGAAGTACAGCTTCACCTGCCGCCAGCCGTTGCCGTACGCGGTGGAGACGGTCCGGATCAGGTCGTCCTCGGAGACCATCTTGTTGATGACCTTGCGGATGCGCTCGCTGCCGCCCTCGGGGGCGAAGGTGAGGCCCGAGCGGCGGCCGTTGCGGGTCAGCTCGTTGGCGAGGTCGATGTTGAAGGCGTCGACGCGGGTGGACGGCAGGGAGAGGCCGATCTTGTCCTCCTCGTACCGGTCCGCGAGGCCCTTGGCGATGTCGCCGATCTCGGTGTGGTCGGCGGAGGAGAGCGAGAG
Source organism: Streptomyces sp. NPDC060194 (assembly GCF_042728285.1). NCBI lineage: Bacteria > Bacillati > Actinomycetota > Actinomycetes > Kitasatosporales > Streptomycetaceae > Streptomyces > Streptomyces sp. NPDC060194. The sequence goes on from NZ_JBHWZH010000143.1 coordinate 2,383, forward strand.
CAGGCCGACCTCCTCGAATCCGGTCGCGGCGAGGCCCTTCTCCACCATGTCGCCGATGCCGGTGATGCTTCGCTCCCGCACGGGGCGCGTGATCATGCCGGCCTGGCAGAAGCGGCAGCCGCGGGTGCAGCCGCGGAAGATCTCCACGGACATCCGCTCGTGGACGGTCTCGGCGAGCGGCACCAGCGGCTGCTTGGGGTAGGGCCACTCGTCGAGGTCCATGACGGTGTGCTTGGAGACCCGCCACGGCACGCCGGAGCGGTTGGGGACGACGCGGGAGATCCGGCCGTCGGGCAGGTACTCGACGTCGTAGAAGCCGGGGACGTAGACGCCGCCGGTCTTCGCAAGCCGGAGCAGGACCTCCTCGCGGCCGCCCGGGCGGCCCTCCGCCTTCCAGGCGCGGACGATGTCGGTGATCTCCAGGACGGCCTGCTCGCCGTCGCCGATGACCGCGCAGTCGATGAACTCGGCGATCGGCTCCGGGTTGAACGCCGCGTGCCCGCCGGCCACCACGATGGGGTGGTCGACGGTGCGGTCCGCGGCGGCCAGCGGGATGCCCGCGAGGTCGAGCGCGGTGAGCATGTTCGTGTACCCGAGCTCGGTGGAGAAGCTGAGCCCGAACAGGTCGAACGCGCCGACGGGGCGGTGCGCGTCGACGGTGAACTGCGGCACGCCGTGCTCGCGCATGAGCGCTTCCAGGTCCGGCCACACGCTGTACGTGCGCTCGGCGAGGACGCCCTCGCGCTCGTTGAGCACCTCGTACAGGATCATGACGCCCTGGTTGGGCAGTCCGACCTCGTACGCGTCGGGGTACATGAGCGCCCAGCGGACGTCGCAGCTCTCCCAGGGTTTGACGGTGGAGTTGAGCTCACCGCCGACGTACTGGATCGGCTTCTGCACATGCGGGAGCAGGGCTTCGAGCTGCGGGAAGACGGACTCGGCAGACATCTAGCACTTCCGTGGAGTGGCAGGGGTGACCCTCAAGCCTAACCCGCCACGGAGGTCCGCCGAGCCCGCCGCCGGAACGCTCAGGAGCCGAGCGCCCTGCGCAGCCCGTCCCGGGAGGCCTCCGCCCAGACCGCGGGCAGCGCGCGTTCCTGCTCGCTCGCGCTCTCGTGCTCGCGCCCGTACAGCAGGCCCCAGACGAACGCGTTCTCGCCGGCCGCGTGCGCCTCGACCGCGATCTCGCGCAGGGTGTCGCGGGCGACGACGCTGTCCTGGTGCTCGCCGAGGAGCTTCTGCACCCGCTTGACGGCCTTGCCGAACCGCTGGGCGGGTCGGCCGAGCGCGGGGCGGGCGGCCTCGGCGGCGTAGCGGAGCCGCTTGGCGGCCTTGCGGGCCTCGTGGAGGGCGATGTCCCGCTCGGGTCCGGGGTCGAGGGCGAGGGCGGCCTCGACGCGGGCGGCGAGCCGGTCGAAGTCCTTCCGCACGACGCCGGGCAGCTGCTTCGCGGCGGGTTTGGCGGCCCGGGGCGTGAGCGGCGGCTCGGTGAGGAGCGCGTCGAGGGCGTCGAGCAGCTCCAGGTAGCGGGGGCTGTCGAGCGCGGCGAGGGTGCGGGCGCGGGCGTCGGTGGCGCGGTCGGCGGACCAGACGGTGAGCCGGGCGCTCGCCGGGCCGAGCAGGAGGGTGTCGTCGACGTCGTCGAGGGCGCCGCGGAGCCGCTCGGTGAGCACCTCCCGGTCGCGGTCGACGCCGAGTTCGCCGGCGAGCCACTTCAGCTCGTCGCCGATCGGGTCGGTGACCTCGCGGTCGAGGAAGCGGCGGGCGGTCTTGAACGCGCTGCGGGCCCGGCGGGTGGCGACCCGGAGCTGGTGGACGGCGTCGGGGAGGTCCTGGCGGACGGCGGGGTCCTGGGTGAGGATCGCGTCGCGCTGGGCGCGGAGGTAGGCGAGGACGTGGGCGCCGGCGGTGTCGCCGTCGGCCGGGGCCTCGGGGTGGGGGGCGGGGCCGCCGCCGGTCTCGGTGAGGGCGCGGGCGAGCTTGGAGGCGGCGGGGGCCTCGCTCAGCCCGGCCTTGCGGAGCCTCTTGTCGAGCTTCGCGAGCACCGCGGGGTCGACGCCGTCGGCGAGCTCGACCTCGATCTCGGTCCAGGCGGCGCTCCCGGCCTCGACCTCGGAGCCGTCCGACCCGCCGGACCCCTCGGACCCTTCGGACGCGCCGGAACCGCCGGCTCCGTCCGCGCCGCCCGCCCCGTCCGCCGGGTGCAGCCGTGTGGCGAGCACCTCGTCGACGCTCAGCTCGGCGATCGCCGCACCCTCCGCGTCGAGCAGCTCGTGCAGCCGCCGCGAGGACAGTATCCGCACGACGGGCCGCAGTTCGGCCTCGCGGATCCGGGCGCGGACGAGGCCGGCGAGCTCGTCGGGGACGGTGTCGGCGAGCGGGGCGTGGACCTCGTCGCGGACGCCGTCGCCGACGGGGAGCTTGAGGTGCCAGCCGGCCTCGTCGTCGCCGGTGCGGCGGCGCAGGGTGATCTTCGCCGCGGCGAGCCGGAGGTCGGGGGTGTCGTGGTAGACGGCGTCGAGTTCGACGGTGCCGCGGTCGCGGGTCTCCGCGATCCCGGCGGCGCCGGTCAGGTCGGGGGGCGTGGCGCCCGGGTCGGCTGCGTACTTCCGCTCGATCTCGCGCTTGGTGTCCGCCATGGCTCCGAACTTAGTCATCGAGGGCCGGGAGAAGAAAGAGGAGGGACCGGGCGGTGGTCCGCCCGGTCCCTCGGTACCCCGATCGCGGGTGCTCAGGCCTTCAGGGGCCGCTGCACCTTGATCGACTGCAGGAGGCCCACCGCGATCCAGACGGCGAACATCGAGGAGCCGCCGTAGGAGACGAACGGCAGCGGGAGGCCGGCGACGGGCATGATCCCGAGGGTCATGCCGATGTTCTCGAAGGACTGGAACGCGAACCAGGCGATGATCCCGGCCGCGACGATCGTCCCGTAGAGCTCGGTGGAGTCGCGGGCGATGCGGCAGGCGCGCCAGAGGATGACGCCGAGCAGGAGGAGGATGGTGATCCCGCCGACGAAGCCGAGCTCCTCCCCCGCGACGGTGAAGACGAAGTCGGTCTGCTGCTCGGGGACGAACTGGCCGGTGGTCTGCGAGCCGTTGGTGAGGCCGGTGCCGGTCAGGCCGCCGGAGCCGATGGCGATACGGGCCTGGTTGGTGTTGTAGCCGACGCCGGCCGGGTCGAGCTCGGGGTTGGCGAAGGCGGCGAAGCGGTTGATCTGGTACTCGTCGAGGACGCCGAGCCACCACACCAGGAGCGCTCCGGCGACGCCGGCGCTGAGCAGCCCGAACATCCAGCGGTTGGACGCCCCGGAGGCCAGCAGCACGCCGAGCACGATGACGGCCATGACCATGACCGAGCCGAGGTCGGGCATGAGCATCACGATGGCCATCGGCAGGACCGCGAGGCCGAGCGCCTGGAGGACGGTGCGGTGGTCGGGGTGCTCGCGGTCGCCCGCGTCGACGCGGGCGGCGAGGAGCATCGCCATGCCGAGGATGATCGTGATCTTCACGAACTCCGAGGGCTGGAGGGAGAACCCGCCGCCGATGACGATCCAGGCGTGCGCCCCGTTGATGGTGGTGCCGAGCGGGGTGAGGACGGCGAGGATCAGCAGCACCGACAGCCCGTAGAGGAACGGGACCGCGCCGCGCAGGGTGCGGTGGCCGAGCCAGACGGTGCCGGCCATCAGGGCGAGGCCGATGCCGGTGTTGAGGGCGTGCCGCAGCAGGAAGTAGTACGGGTCGCCGTGGGTGAGGTCGGTGCGGTTGCGGGTGGCGGACCACACGAGCGCGGTGCCGAGCACGGACAGGGCGATCGCGGAGAGCAGTATGGGCCAGTCGAGCCGGCGGACGACGGAGTCGCGGGCGAAGAGCTTGGCCCAGGTGCCGCGCTCGGGACCGTAGCGGCCGATGTTGAAGCCGTGCGTTCCGGCCATGCGTCAGTCCCGCCTTCCGGGGGCGACGGGGGCGCCGCCGGCGAGGGTCTGGGCGGGCGGGGCCTCCTTCGGCGGCTTGTAGGGGCTGATCTTCGGCGGGTCGATGGACCCGTCGGGCTCGATCTTCGGGAGGTCCTTCTGCGGCTTGGGCAGCAGGGCCTTCTTCAGGTTCTGCTTGCCCTGCATGTCCAGGCCGTACATCGCGTTGTAGATGTTGCGGACGGCCGGGCCGGAGGCGCCGGAGCCGGTGCCGCCCTGGGCGATGGTCATGACGACGGAGTAGTCGCGGGTGTAGGTGGCGAACCAGGACGTGGTCTGCTTGCCGTAGACCTCGGCGGTGCCGGTCTTGGCGTGCATGGGGATCTTGTCCTGCGGCCAGCCGCCGAAGCGCCAGGCGGCGGTGCCGCGGGTGGCGACGCCGGCGAGGGCGCCGTCCATGAGCTTGCGGGTGGCCTGGTTCATGGGGAGCCTCCCGGCCGCCCTGGGGCTGATCTCCTCGGTGCGGCGGCCGTCGCCGCTGATGACGGCCTTGCCGACGGTGGGGTGGTACATGGTGCCGCCGTTGGACAGCGCCCCGTAGATGACGGCCATCTGGATGGGGGTGACGAGGGTGTCGCCCTGGCCGATGGAGTAGTTGACGGAGTCACCGGCGCGCATCTTCATGCCTTCGAGGCAGTTCTCGTAGGCGATCTTCTCGACGTAGTCGCCGTTGCGGTCGCCCTGCTTGCACCAGCCGTCCTTGTTGGCGGCCCAGTAGTCCTTCTTCCACTGCCGGTCGGGGACGCGGCCGGGGACCTCGTTGGGGAGGTCGATGCCGGTCTCCTTGCCGAGGCCGAACTGGCGGGCGGTCTTGTAGAACCAGTCCTTGGGGTTCTTCTTCGGGCTGTTCCCGCCGTCCTTCTGCCACTCCTTGTGGGACAGGGCGTAGTAGACGGTGTCGCAGGAGACCTCGAGCGCGCGGCCGAGGGTGATGGAGCCGTGCCCCTGGGACTCGAAGTTCTTGAAGACCTGGCCGCCGATCGAGTACGAGCTGGGGCAGGGGTAGTTGGCGTCGAAGTCGTAGCCGGCGTTGACGGCGGCGGCGGTGGGGATGACCTTGAAGATGGAGCCGGGGGCGGCCTGGCCCTGGATGGCCCGGTTCAGGAGCGGGAAGTTCGAGGACTTCCCGGTCATCCGCTTGTACTCCTTGGGGTCGATCCCGCCGACCCAGGCGTTCGGGTCGTAGGTCGGGTTGGACGCCATGGCGACGATCCGGCCGGTCTTGGCCTCCATGACGACGACGGCGCCTGAGTCGGCCTCGTAGCGGCGGTTGGTGTTGCGGTCCATCTCCTTGCGGGCCGTCTTCATCGCCTTGTCGAGCTCGTACTCGGCGACGGCCTGCACGCGGGCGTCGATGGAGGTGACGACGTTGGCGCCGGGGCGGGTGGGGTCGGACTCCGACTCGCCCATGACCCGGCCGAGCTTGTCGACCTCGTAGCGGGTGACGCCGGCCTTGCCGCGCAGCTGCTTGTCGTAGGTGCGCTCGAGGCCGGAGCGGCCGATCTGGTCGGAGCGCAGGAACGGCGAGTCGGTGTCCTGGGCCTTGGTGATCTCCTCGTCGGTGACCGGGGAGAGGTAGCCGAGGACCTGGGCGGTGTTGGCCTTGCCGGGGGCGGCGTAGCGGCGGACGGCGGTGGGCTCGGCGGTGATGCCGGGGAACTCCTCGGCCCGCTCGCGGATCTGGAGGGCCTGCTTGGCGGTGGCCTCGTCGGTGATGGGGATCGGCTGGTAAGGAGAACCGTTCCAGCAGGGCTGCGGGGTCTCGGCGTTGCAGAGCCGGACCTTCATCCGCACGTCCTCGGCCTTCATCCCGAGCACGGCGGCGAGCCGGGTGAGGACGCCGACGCCGTCGTCCTTCATCTTCATCAGGTCGGTGCGGGAGGCGGAGACGACGAGCCGGGTCTCGTTGTCGGCGAGCGCGACGCCGCGGGCGTCGAGGATCGAGCCGCGGACGGCGGGCTGGACGACCTGCTGGACGTGGTTGCCGCTGGCCTCGGCCGCGTACTCCTGGCCGTTGCGGATCTGGAGGTACCAGAGCCGGCCGCCCAGGGTCAGCAGCAGGGAGAGGACGAGGATCTGCAGGACGACCAGCCGGATCTGGACCCTGGGCGTGCGCCCGGTCTCGGGGATGTTGGTCACAGTCGCTTGACCCCCTTGATGCGGCCGGCGCGGGCGGCGCGGTTCTTGGCGGCCTTCATGCGCAGGCCGCCGCGGGGGGCGCCGACGCGCAGCCCGGTGCCGCCGGCGGTCATCCAGCCGGTGGCGACGTCGGCGGCGCGCGGGGAGGCGGCGGGTTCGGCGAGCGGGTCGTGCTCGGAGCGTCTGGCGAGCCACATCACGCCGGGCACGACGAACGGGGCGAGCAGCAGGTCGTAGAGGGCGGCGGTGAACACGAGCCCGACGAGCCCGACGTGGCGGGCGGCGGTGTCGCCGACGAGCGCGCCGACGCCCGCGTAGAGCAGGGTCGAGCCGACGGCGGCGGACGCCACGACGACCATCGGTCCCACGGCCGTGCGCGGCTGCCCGCTCTCCGGCTTGGCGAGTCCGGCGAGGTAGCCGATGACGCACAGGACGAGCGCGTAGCGCCCGGCGGCGTGGTCGGCGGGCGGGGCGAGGTCGGCGAGCAGCCCGGCCCCGAAGCCGATGAGCGCCCCGCCGACGTGGCCGTAGACCAGGGCGAGTCCGAGGACGGTGAGCAGCAGCAGGTCGGGGACGGCCCCCGGCAGCTGGAGCCGGGCGAGGACGGAGACCTGGAGGACGAGGGCGACGACGACCAGGGAGGTCGAGAGCAGCAGCCGGTTGAAGCGCATGCCGGCTCCTCCTTAACTTCGCTTGCTGAGCTTACGGAGTGGGGGTGGCGCCGGCGGCGGACGGCGCCGGGGAGGCGTCACCGGCGGTGCCGGCGGCGGCGGACGGCGAGGGGGTGGCGGTGACGGTGACCGTCGGCGCGGGCCTGGGCTTGGCGGGCTTCTGCGGCAGCACCATGTCGCGGGGGTCCTCGCGCGGCGCCTGGACGACGACGCCGACGACGTCGAGCTTGCTGAAGCCGACGTAGGGCTCGACGAGGACGGTGCGGGTGAGGTCGCCGCCGGCGGGGTCGACGCGGACGATCCGGCCGACGGGGACGCCGGGGACGAACGGCTTGTCGCCCTGGGAGCCGAAGGTGACGAGCCGGTCGCCTTCCCTCACCTTGGCCTTGCCGTTGAGGAGCTGGACGGACAGCGGGCGGTCGCCCTGGCCGGTGGCGAAGCCGAGCTCGTCGGTCTTCTCCAGGCGGGTGCCGACGGTGAAGTCGGGGTCGCTGGCGAGCAGCACGGTCGCGGTGCCGGCGCCGACGGTGGTGACGCGGCCGACGAGGCCCTCGCCGTTGAGGACGGTCATGTCGCGCTTGATGCCGTCCTTGGCGCCGGCGTCGATGGTGACGGTCCAGGAGAAGCCCTGGGCGGCGCCGATCGCGATGACCTGGGCGCCCTTGATGCCGTACTGGCCGGCGGCGGCGCCGCGGAGCATGGTGTCGAGCTGGCGGATGCGGCTGCGGTTGCGGTCGTCGCTGCCGAGCTCGGCCTTGAGGGCCGCGTTCTCCTGCTGGAGCGCGGCCAGCTTGTCGTGGCGGTCGCCGGAGTCCTTGACGGCGCCGATGGCGTTGCCGACCGGGTCGACGACGCTCGCCATGCCCTCCTCGACCGGCCCGAAGAAGGAGGCGGCGGCCTGCCGGGTCCCGTCGACGGGCGAGTCCTCCCCGCCCCGGATGTCCACCGTGATCAGTGCGAACGCGATGGCTACCAGCAGCACCAGGAGCAGCCGGCTTTCTCGTGTGTCCCTCACGTGCGGCGGCCGTGCCTTCCTCGGAGTTCAAGCGTCGGATGGGGGTACAGGGGCAGGTGTTCGGTTGTGGGGCGGGTCATGTGGCGAGCCGCCGCACGGAAGGAGGCAGGATTCCGTACGGCGGCTCGGTGACGCTTCGCGTCATCTGCGCGGCTGGGCGTCCAGGACCTGCTGGAGCGCCTCGAACTCCTCCACGCACTTGCCGGAGCCGAGGGCGACGGAGTCCAGCGGGTTCTCCGCGATGTGGATCGGCATGCCCGTCTCGCGGCGCAGCCGCTCGTCGAGGCCGCGCAGGAGCGCGCCGCCGCCGGTGAGCACGATGCCGCGGTCCATGACGTCGCCGGAGAGCTCCGGCGGGCACTTGTCGAGGGTGGTCTTGACCGCGTCGACGATCGCGTTGACCGGCTCCTCGATCGCCTTGCGGACCTCGGCGGCCGAGATCACGACGGTCTTGGGCAGCCCGGAGACCAGGTCGCGGCCGCGGATCTCGGTGTGCTCGTCCTGGTCGAGGTCGTAAGCGGAACCGATGGTGATCTTGATGGACTCCGCGGTCCGCTCACCGAGGAGGAGGCTGTACTCCTTCTTGATGTGCTGGATGATCGCGTTGTCCAGCTCGTCGCCGGCGACCCGGATGGACTGGGCGGTGACGATGCCGCCGAGGGAGATCACGGCGACCTCGGTGGTGCCGCCGCCGATGTCGACGACCATGTTGCCGGTCGCCTCGTGGACCGGGAGGCCCGAGCCGATCGCGGCGGCCATCGGCTCCTCGATGATGTGCACCTGGCGGGCGCCGGCCTGCGTCGAGGCCTCGATCACGGCGCGGCGCTCGACGCCGGTGATGCCGCTGGGCACGCAGACCACGACCCGCGGGCGGGCCAGGTAGCGGCGCTTGTGGATCTTGAGGATGAAGTAGCGGAGCATCCGCTCGGTGATCTCGAAGTCGGCGATCACGCCGTCCTTCAGGGGGCGCACGGCGACGATGTTGCCCGGGGTGCGCCCGATCATCTTCTTCGCCTCGGAGCCCACCGCGAGGATGCCGCCGGTGTTGGTGTTGATGGCGACGACGGACGGCTCGTTGAGGACGATGCCCCGGCCCCTGACGTACACCAGCGTGTTGGCGGTCCCGAGGTCGACAGCCATGTCACGGCCGATGAACGACATTGTTTTCCCCATGAGGATGCGTCGGGCCTTCCTGGGTCGAGCTTTGACGGCTTTTCAGGGCGGCGATGCGGGAAGTGGAGGCGTCTTCGGACCATCGTAGTCACGCATCCGGTATCCCGGCGCGAGGGTCCTTCGCCATTGTCAACAGAACACCGCCCCGCCACCCGCAATGGTGACGTCGTGTCGCCGTTCCGGCTTCCCCGTTCTCGGCCTTCCATGCCGGGAGGCGATCACTTTTTTCTGATCGCCTCCCAGGTCAGCGGCCCGGAGGGGCCTGTGGGCGAGGGTTCGCGCGATCAGCTCAGGCCGGGAAAGAAGATCTTCAGTTCGCGCGTGGCGGACTCCTCGGAATCCGATGCGTGGATCAGGTTCTCCCGGGTGACGGTGCCGAAGTCGCCGCGGATGCTGCCGGGGGCGGCGGCGATCGGGTCGGTCGGTCCGGCGAGCGCGCGGACGCCCTCGATGACCCGCTCGCCCTCGACCACGAGCGCGACGACCGGGCCCGAGGACATGAACGCGACCAGCGGCTCGTAGAACGGCTTGCCCTGGTGCTCGCCGTAGTGCTGCTCCAGCGTCTCCAGGTCCAGGGTGCGCAGCTCGAGGGCGGTGATCGTCCAGTCCGCCTTGCGCTCGATCCGCCCGATGACCTCGCCGACCAGACCGCGGCGTACGGTGTCGGGCTTGAGCAGGACGAGGGTGCGCTGGGTCATGTGCGGGGCTCCTTGGAGACGGTCTGCTGCGGTGGCCCGAGGCTACAGGGAGTCACCTCCGCCCCCGCGCGCGGCCCCGTGTCCGGCACCACCCCGCCCCGCCCGGAGCCCCGAGCCGCGCCGGTGCGCGGCGGCGGGACCACACCGGACGACGACGCCGGGCCGCGGACACCGGACGACGGCGCCGAGTCGTGCGGCAGCGGCCGCGAGGGCGCCGCCGGGCTCAGCCGGCCTGGGCCTCGCCCTCCGCGGCCTGGGCCTGCGCGGCCCAGCGGGCCTTCGTGGCGTCGATCTGGCGGCCGTAGTGGATCGAGCACCACCACAGCGCGGCGAAGGCGATGCCGAGGATGAACATGGCCGGCACGACGAAGCCGCTCAGGATGAGCCCGGCCTGCAGGACCCAGCCGAGCTGGATCGCGCCGGGGCGGCCGAGCATCCCGCAGAGCAGGACGCACAGCGCCATCGCGATGCCGCAGACGGTCCAGACCGTGCCCTGGGACAGGTCCTCGGACTTCATCGCGACGAGGCCGGCGAAGCCGATGACGAAGAACTCGCCGATCAGCGTGGACGAGCAGAGCGTGCGCATCGGGTCAGGACCTTCCCAGGAGCAGCCGGGCCTCGCCGACCGTGATGACGGAACCGGTCACGAGCACCCCGCCGCCGGAGAACTCGCCGTCCTCCTCGGCCAGGGTGATCGCCTCCTCCAGCGCGTCGTCCAGGCGCGGCTCGACGACGACCCGCTCGTCGCCGAAGACCTCGACCGCGATCGCGGCGAGCTCGTCGACGTCCATCGCGCGGAAGCTGGAGTTCCGGGTGATGACGACCTCGGCGAGGATCGGCTCGAACGCCTCCAGGAGGCCGCGGACGTTCTTGTCGCCGCTGGCCCCGACCACGCCGATCAGCTTGCTGAAGCCGAACGCCTCACCGATCGCGTCGGCCGTCGCCCGCGCGCCCGCGGGGTTGTGCGCGGCGTCCAGGACGACGGTCGGCGAGCGGCGCACGACCTCCATCCGGCCGGGCGAGGCGACCGCGGCGAACGCGGTGCGCACGGTGTCGAGGTCGAGCGTCCGGGCGTGGTCGGCGCCGATCCCGAAGAACGCCTCGACGGCGGCGAGGGCGACGGCCGCGTTGTGGGCCTGGTAGGCGCCGTGCAGCGGCAGGAACACGCCCTCGTACTCGCCGCCGAGCCCGCGCAGGGTGAGCAGCTGGCCGCCGACGGCGACCTCGCGGGAGACGACGCCGAACTCCATGCCCTCGCGGGCCACGGTCGCGTCGACCTCAAGGGCCTTCTTCAGGACGACCTGCGCCGCGTCGACCGGCTGCTGGGCGAGGACGACGGTCGCGCCCTGCTTGACGATGCCGGACTTCTCGGTCGCGATCTCGCCGGGCGTCGTGCCGAGCCGGTCGGTGTGGTCGAGGTCGATCGGGGTGATCACCGCGACCGAGCCGTCGATGACGTTGGTCGCGTCCCAGGTGCCGCCCATGCCGACCTCGACGACGGCGACGTCCACCGGGGCGTCGGCGAAGGCGGCGTACGCCATGCCGGTGAGCACCTCGAAGAACGAGAGCCGGTACTCCTGCGCCGCGTCGACCATCTCGACATACGGCTGGATGTCCCGGTAGGTCTCCACGAAGCGCTCGGCGGGGATCGGGACGCCGTCCAGGCTGATCCGCTCGGTGACGGACTGCACGTGCGGGGAGGTGTAGCGGCCGGTGCGCAGGTCGAACGCGCCGAGCAGCGCCTCGATCATGCGGGCGGTGGAGGTCTTGCCGTTGGTGCCGGTGATGTGGATCGAGGGGTAGGCGCGCTGCGGCTCGCCGAGGACGTCCATGAGCGCGGCGATCCGGTCGACGGACGGCTCCAGCTTGGTCTCGCCCCAGCGGGCGGCGAGCTCCGTCTCGACCTCGCGCAGGGCCTTGTCGACCTCGGGGTCCGCGGGGCGGGCGGGCACGTCGTCGCCGACGGGGCCCGACCGGGTGCGCAGGGTGCGGCTGCCGGCCTCGATCACCGCGAGGTCGGGGTCGCGGTCGGTCTCGGCGGCGACGATGTCGGCGAACGCGCCGTCGAGGTCGTCGGGGTCGGGGCTGTCGTTCCGGAAGTGCTCGCTCACCCGGCCAGTCTACGGACTCCCCGCCGCTGCGCGGCGGGGCGAGGGTCCGCCGCTGCGCGGCGGGCGTTCCCGCCCACAGCCGCCCATGACAGTCACCCTCACAGGCGCCGCGGAGCCGAAGCGAAACCGCGTCGCTCCGCGCCGCGGGGGCGGGAGGGGCGGCAGACCGCTCTGCAAAGAGGCGGTCGGGTGGG
>NZ_JBHWZH010000144.1:0-14351 GCF_042728285.1 Streptomyces sp. NPDC060194
GCGCCGCCCCGCCCCGGGCCGCGGGCGCGACTACAGCTTCGACAGCTCGTCGACCAGGTCGTCGAGGCCCAGCGAACCCTGCGACAGCGCCGCCATGTGCCAGGCCTTCGCGTCGAAGTCCGCGCCGTGCCGCCGCCTGGCGTTCTCCCGGCCGAGCAGCCAGGCGCGCTCGCCGAGCTTGTAGCCGATGGCCTGCGCGGGCATCGAGAGGTAGCGGGTCAGCTCGCTCTCCACGAAGTCCGCCGGCCGGCCGCTGTGGTTGCCGAAGAACTCCTGCGCCAGGTCCGGCGTCCAGCGCTCACCCGGGTGGAACGGCGAGTCCGCCGGGATCTCCAGCCCCAGGTGCATGCCGATGTCGACGATGACCCGGCAGGCGCGCATCATCTGCGCGTCCAGGTACCCCAGTCGGCGCTCGGCGTCCGACAGGAAGCCCAGCTCGTCCATCAGCCGCTCCGCGTACAGCGCCCAGCCCTCGCAGTTGGCGCTGACCATGCCGATGGTCGCCTGGTAGCGGGAGAGCTGGGAGGCCACGTGGGTCCACTGCGCCAGCTGCAGGTGGTGGCCGGGGACACCCTCGTGGTACCAGGTGGACACCAGGTCGTAGACCGGGAACCGGGTGAGCCCCATGGTCGGCAGCCAGGTGATGCCGGGCCGGGAGAAGTCCTCCGAGGGGTTGGTGTAGTACGGGGCGGCCGCGCCGCCGGGCGGGGCGATCCGCGACTCCACCTTCCGCACCCGCTCGGCGAGTTCGAAGTGGGTGCCGTCCAGCGCCTCGATCGCCTCGTCCATGATCTGCTGGAGCCAGCGGCGCACCTCGTCCACCCCCTCGATGTGGGCGCCGTGCTCGTCCAGGTGGGCGAGGGCCTCCCAGGGGGTCGCGGCGCCGGGCAGCACCTTCTCGGCCTCGGTCCGCATCTCGCCGAGCAGCCGGTGGTACTCCGACCAGCCGTACGCGTAGGCCTCGTCGAGGTCCAGGTCGGTGCCGTTGAAGTAGCGCGACCAGCGGGCGTAGCGCTCGCGGCCGACGGTGTCGGGGGCGTCCGCGACGGTCGGCGCGTAGACGTCGCGCATCCAGTCTCGGAGCGCGACGACGGCCTCCGTCGCGCCGCGGCCCGCCGCGTCCAGTTCGGCGCGCAGGCTCTCGGGTCCGCCGGCGGCGAACTCCTCGAACCAGCCGCGCTCCTCGCCGGCCCATTCGGTGAGCTGCTCGACGAAGGTGGCGGTGGGGCGGGGGCTCCCGTAGAGCTTGCGGTCGAGGCCCAGGGCGAGCGAGGCGCGGTAGCCCTCCAGCGCGGCGGGGACGGCCCGCAGCCGCTCGGCGATGGCCGCCCAGTCCGCCTCGGTCTCCGCGGGCGTCACCGTGAACGCCTCGCGGATCGAGTGGGCGGGGGAGTGGATGTTGCTGACGGCGCGCAGGGACTCGTCCGCCTCGTGCACGGCGAGCTCCGCGTTCAGCCGCTCGCGCAGCAGCCGGCCGCAGCGGCGTTCGGCCTCGCTGTCGGCGCCCGGCCGCCGCTCGGCGGCGTCCAGGGCCGCCAGCGTGGCGCGGGCGAGCTCCGCAGTGGCGGCGCTCCCGGCGGGGGAGAAGTCGGGCAGCCTCGCGGAACACTCCGGGACACCGAGGTAGGTGCCGGTGATCGGATCGAGGGCGATGTAGGCGTCGACGTAGGCGTCGGCGACCTGACGGGGCAACGGGTTGTCGAGGGTGTCTGACATGGGCAACATCCTCGTACGGCGGGTGCCTCCGCGTCACGGGGGTTGGCGAACGGAAGGCGTCGTTCTCGGGTGCGCGGCGGGCAGCGGGAGCAGCGGGCCGCAGTCCCACTGCTGGAAGATCAGCCGGGTCTCGACCCGCGCCACCTCCCGGCGCGAGGTGAACTCGTCGATCACGAGCCGCTGCAGGTCGGCGGTGTCCGCCACGGCGACGTGCACCAGGTAGTCGTCCGGACCGGTGAGGTGGAACAGCGCCCGGGACTCGGGCAGGGCCACGATCCGCTCCACGAACGTCCCCACCAGCTCCCGGCTGTGCGGCCGCACCTGCACCGACAGCAGGGCCTGGAGGCCGCGCCCCAGCTTCGCCGCATCGAGCTGGAGCCGGTGTCCGAGGATCACCCCGCTGCGGCGCAGCCTGGCCACCCGGTCCAGGCAGGTGGAGGCGGCGATCCCCACCTCGGCGGCGATCTCGCGGTACGTGGTCCGTGCGTCGTTCTGCAGCAGCCGCAGAATGTGCAGGTCCACCGGGTCGAGCACGACCGATTCCGACATCGGCCGAACGTAGCACGGCCGTTCGCCCGTTCGCCCCGGTGGACGTTCAGGCTGCGCCCATGGACACCTCACGGGCACCGCGCGCCAGGACCCTGGCCACCGAAGCCGTGCACGCCGGCCGCGACGACCTCGCCGGACTCGGCCTGCACGCCCCGCCGATCGACCTCTCCACCACCTACCCGTCCCACGACAGCCGGGCCGAGGCCGCGCGCGTCGACGCCTTCGCCGCCGACGGCGTCCTCGACCAGGGAACGCCCGTCTACGCCCGGCTCGGCAACCCCACCGTCGCCCGGTTCGAGACAGCGCTCGCCCGGCTGGAGGGCACGGCCGACGCGGTCGCCTTCGCCAGCGGCATGGCTGCCCTGACGGCCGTCCTCCTCGCCCGGACCGCCGCCGGGCTCCGGCACGTCGTCGCCGTCCGCCCGCTCTACGGGTGCAGCGACCACCTGCTGACGGCCGGACTGCTCGGCGGCGAGGTCACCTGGGTCGACCCGGCGGGCGTCGCCGACGCGATCCGCCCCGACACCGGGCTGGTCATGGTGGAGTCCCCGGCCAACCCCACCCTGGCCGAGATCGACCTGCGGGCGCTCGCCCACTCCTGCGGCGCCGTGCCGCTGCTCGTCGACAACACCTTCGCCACCCCCGTCCTCCAGCGGCCGGCCGGGAGCGGGGCCCGCCTGGTGCTGCACAGCGCGACGAAGTACCTCGGAGGCCACGGCGACGTCATGGGCGGGATCGTCGCCTGCGACGAGGAGTCCGCCCGCACCCTGCGCCAGATCCGGTTCGCCACCGGCGGCGTCCTGCACCCGCTCGCCGGCTACCTCCTGCTCCGCGGCCTGTCCACGCTGCCCGTCCGGGTCCGGGCCGCCTCCGCGACCGCCGCCGTCCTCGCCGAGCGGCTGGGCCGCGACCCGCGGGTGAGCCGGGTCCACTACCCGGAGCTGGGCGGGGCGATGATCGCCTTCGAGACGGTCGGCGACCCGCACGCGGTGATCGGGGCCGTCCGCCTGGTCACCCCGGCGGTCAGCCTCGGCAGCGTGGACACCCTGATCCAGCACCCGGCCTCCATCAGCCACCGGATCGTGGCGGAGGACGACCGCCGCGGATCCGGGGTGGGCGACCGGCTGCTGCGGCTCTCCGTCGGACTCGAGGACGCGGACGACCTCTGGGACGACCTCGACCGGGCGCTCGGCCCGGGGCCGATGGACGTCCGGACCCTGGCCACCGGACTCGCTACGGCCGCTCCGCCGGCTCGCACGCCTGCGGGAGGGACGCCGGAGCCCGCGCCGCGTCGAGCCGGGCGGTGATGACGAGCGTGCCGTCCTCGATCTGGTAGTCGAGCGGCAGGCCGAGCCGGCGCATCGCCGCGACCATGCCGGTGTTCGACGACTGCGTCACCGCGTAGACGCTGCTGCACCCGGCCTCGCCGGCCATCGCGACCAGCCGGGCGAGGAGTTCGCCGCCGACGCCCCGGCGCTGCCAGGCGTCCTCGACGAGCAGGGCGACCTCCGTCTCGTCGCCGTCCCAGAGCAGGTGGCCGAGGCCGACCATCCGCCCCGACGCCGTCCGCACGGCGATGGTGCGGCCGAAGCGCGGGCTGAGCAGGTGCTTCAGGTAGCGGTCGGCGTCGGCCACCGGCCCGTGGTAGCGCAGCGCCAGCGTGCGCGGGGAGCAGCGGTCGTGCATCGCCCGGGCGGCGGCGAGGTCGTCGGTGTCGACCCGGCGCACGACGATCTCGTTGCCCTCGGCCAGGGTGAGCACGTCCTGCCCGCGCGGGATCCGGGGGCCGAGGCGCGCGTCCAGCTCCACCAGCGCCCGCGCCCGCGCGAACTCGGTCGGGGTGAACGGCAGGTACGGCCGCTCCACGGTGATCGTCCCGCGCTGGCCGTCCCGCAGGCGCATCTCCGTGCCGTCGAGCAGGCTCTCCGCGGCGTCCGCGCCGGGCGACGGCGGGAGCGAGTGGATGGTGCACCGGCCGAGCAACTGCCGCAGGGCGAGGGGCAGTTCCGCCGCGTCCAGGGCGGTGCGGGTGGCGAGGCCGAGCAGCTTGGTCGGCGTGTCGACGAGGTCGTGGGCGTCGCCCCGCTCGATCCAGGTGCTCGTGCCGCCGGCCGCGGCCACCGTGTCGGTCAGCGCCTGTGCCGACAGCGCGTCCGGCGCCCGCAGCAGGAACTCGTCGACCGTGCCGTCGGCGAGCGGGTGGGTCTGCAGGCTGAGGATGTCGATCCGCAGGGCGGCGAGCGCGGTGCAGAGCGCGGCGAGGGAGCCCGGCGCGTCGTCCACCGTGGTGCGCATCCGCCACAGGGCCGACGGCGCGGGTTCGTCCGGATCGGACTGCGGTGGGGCGTGGCCGTGGTTCCTCGTCCACCATGTGGTGAAGCGGCCCGCCGACCCGTTCAGGGCCTGCCGCCATCCGCAGCCGGCCCCCGGCGTCGTGCTCGTCGTACGCGTCTCAGGCATGTCAGTCATGTCTTCACTCTGGCCGAACGGTGTTGCGTGATCACGAACGTTCTGTGACTGACGGGTAAAGCGTGTTTCTGATCTTTTTGTGGCATTCGCGGGGTGATCGTGACGTCCGGTGATCGGACGGACGGCGCATTCGGTTCGCATCGGCCCCTGCGTGCGGCACCTGCCGACCGGTCGCGTCACGCCCCCGCGAGCGTCCGTACCCCCTCGGCGATGCGTCCGGGCGTCAGGTGCGCGTAGCCGAGCACCAGCCGGACGGCGTCGTCCCGGGCGGCCGGCCGACGGTAGTCGTTCAGCGGCCGCAGTTGCACCCCCGCCGCTGCCGCCCGCGCGAGGAACTCCGGCTGCGGCCCGTAGCGATCCGGCAGGTGCGCGACGATGTGGAGGCCGGCGGCGATACCGCCGGTCCTCGTACCGGGGAAGTGCGCGTCGAGTGCGCCGACCATCGCGTCGCGGCGCTCCCGGTAGGCCGCCTGGCAGCGGCGGAGGTGCCGGTCGTAGTCGCCGCGGGCAAGGAAGCGGGCGAGCTGCGCCTGGTCCAGGACGGGATGGCCGAGATCGGTCAGCCGCTTCCGGGCGACCACCGCGTCCGCGAGCCGCTCCGGCAGGAGCAGCCAGCCGAGCCTCAGTCCGGGGGCGAGCGACTTGCTGACCGAGCCGGTGTACGCCACCCGCTCGGGGTCGAGCCCCTGCAGCGCGCCGACGGGCGCCCGGTCGTAGCGGAAGTCGCCGTCGTAGTCGTCCTCGACGACCAGCCCGTCGCACTCGCCCGCCCACTCCAGCAGCTCGGTGCGCCGGCGCGGGGAGTAGGCGACGCCGAGCGGGAACTGGTGCGAGGGCGTGGTGACCACCGCCCGCACCCCCGACTCCCGCAGCCGGTCGACCCGCAGCCCCTCGTCGTCGACCTCCACCGGCACGGTCCGGTCGATGCCGGCCGCGGCGAACTGCAGCGCGTGCTGCGGGCTTCCCGGATCCTCCGCGCCGACCTCGCGGACGCCGCGCTCCCGCAGGACCGCGCCGAGCAGCGTCACCGCCTGGGCCACCCCCGAGCAGACGACGATCCGCTCCGGATCGGCCACCACACCCCGCCGCCGGGTCAACAGCTCGGCGAGCGCCGTGCGCAGGGCCGGAAGGCCGCGCGGGTCGGGGTAGCCGAGGGAGCGGTGCGGCAGATCGGCCAGCACCCGGCGGTGGGCGGCGGCCCACGCCGCGCGCGGGAACAGCGCGAGGTCCGGCGTACCGGGCCGGAAGTCGAGAGCCGTCCCCGCCCCGACCCCCGGCGCCAGGTCGCGCACCGCCCGCGCCGGCCGCCGGGCCGCGCCCGTCACCCAGGTGCCCGCGCCGCGCCCGCTGCGGAGATAGCCCTCCGCGACCAGCTGGTCGTACGCCTCGGTCACCAGCCCCCTCGACACGCCGAGATCGGCGGCGAGGTCCCGGGTGGAGGGCAGCCGGGTCCCGCGGGCCAGGGCCCCCGACCGCACCCCCTCCCGGAGCGCCTCCTGGAGCGCGCGGCCGCGCCGGCGGGCGGGCGCTGCGGCGGCCGGGAGGAGGAACTCCCAGGCGGGCCGCGCGGGCCCGGTGCGCGGCGGGCCGTCCGGACGGCCGCCGCCGGTGAGCGGATTGGACCCCGATGACGTCATGGGAATGGACCTTAAGCCGGACCGCGCGCCTTCGTAGCGTCCGGTCCATGAGATCCGAAACCACCCGCGGCGCGCTGCTCGCGGCCCTCGCCTGCGTCCTCGTCGGCGGCTCCTTCACCGCCAACAGCCTCCTCGGCGACTACCCCTACGCCGGCGGCCAGGCCCTGCGCTACGGCCTGGCCTGCCTGCTCCTCGTGCCCCTGCTCGGCCGGGGCGGCACGGCCCCGCTCCGCCGGCTGCGCCCCCGCCGGTGGGGGCGCCTCGCGCTGCTCGCCGCGACCGGCATGGTCGGCTTCAACCTGGCGATCCTGGCGGCCGAGCGCACCGCCGAACCGGCCGTCCCCGGTGTCCTGGTCGGGTGCGCGCCCGTGGTCGTCGCGGTGCTCGTCCCGCTGCTGGCCGGCCGCCGTCCGGCACGCGCCGTGCTGTACGGGGCCCTGCTGGTCGCGGCGGGCGCATTCGCCGTCCAGGGCTGGGGGCGCACCGACGGGGCCGGTCTGCTGTACTCCGTCGGCGCCCTCGCCGGCGAGGTCTGCTTCGCGCTGCTCGCTGTGCCCCTGCTGGAGCCGCTCGGCGCGCGGCTGCTCTCCGCCACGGTGTGCGGTCTCGCCGCGCTGGAGTCCGCCGGCCTCGGTCTGCTCCTCGACGGCGGCGACGTCCTGCGGACGCCGACCGCGACGGAGCTCGCGGCCCTGCTGTGGCAGGCGGTCGTCGCCACCGTCGTCGGCTTCGTGTGCTGGTACGAGGGCATCCGGCGGATCGGCCCCGAGCGAGCGACGCTCTTCTCCGGACTCATCCCCGTCGCCGCCGCCGCCACCGCCCCCCTTGTGGGCACCGGTTCCTACGGCGTCGCCCAGGCGGCCGGCAGTCTGCTCGTCGGGTCCGGGGTCGCACTGGGCTCGGGTGTGATCGTCCGCCGCAGGGGTAGGCGCCTGTCCCGTGACCAGGGTCGTCGCCTCCACGACACCCCTGCGAACAGCCTGTGAACGCTGTTCGTCAAGGCTCGCCCAAGGACCCGGGCGGCCCGAGTATTGGTCTTGACCAAGTTCCGTCGCGGCCCTATCGTCCTGAGATAGTGCAGGAACCTTTAATAAACAAGGGCTTGTAATGGCCGCCGGGGACACGGCGATTGCGGAGGACAGGGTGGGGACCACGCAGCAGGACACGGTGCCGGAGCCGAAGTACTGGCACCTCAAGAACGTGCTCACGCGCGCGCTCGACACCGAGTTCGCGGTGGGCGAGATCCTGCCCAACGAGCGCGAGTTGGCGGCGCGCTTCGGCGTGGCGAGGGCCACCCTCCGCCAGGCGCTCGAACAGCTGGAGCTCGAGGGCCGGCTGCAGCGCCGCCGGGGTGTCGGCACCACCGTCGCCCCGCCCCGGGTCGGCGTCGCCGTCGACCACGCGGCGCACGACTGGCCGGGCGCGGCGGGCGACGGCTGGCAGTCCGTGGACTGCGAGTCGACGGTTCCGCCCGCGGCGGTCGCGCAGCTGCTCGGCCTCGCCGAGGACGCCGGCGCCGAGGTCTTCGCCGTCCGCCGCACGCGGGTCACCCAGGGCCAGTCCGTCGCGGCGGAGACGCTGTACGTGCCGGCCGCGTCGGTGCCTGCGCTCACCGCGATGTCGTCCGTGGACGCCCCCTCGGGTCCCGCGCGGGCGCACATCGTGCTCGGCGAGCTGCAGCGGCTCGCCCTGGAGGGCGAGGACCGGGCGGTCGAGCTGGGTTCCGCGCGCGCCGACGACGCGAAGGAGCTCGACCGGCTTCCGGGCGCCCCGGTGCTCGTCGTCACCACCCGCTACTTCGTCGACGGCGCCACCGCGGCGGTGTCGATGGCGACCTACCGCGCGGACACGTGCCGGCTGACCTTCGGGGACGCGGGCGACGTGCAGATCAGCCACCCCGCGGAGCCGGTCGGCCAGTTGTCCTGACGCCGGTTCCCGGTACCGGCGTCATCCTTTCGGCCTGCTGCTTCGGACGCGCTTTCTGCGGCGCGCTTCCGTCGGCGCGCTTCGGGTTCGCGTATGTCCGAGGGGACGGTCACCGTCGTGCGGTGACCGTCCCCTCGACGGCGAAGAGCTGCTCCTCCACGTGGTCGAGCGCCAGTCGCAGGGCACCGGTGGCGACGGCCGCCTCGCCGAGCGCGGACAGGGCCACGCGCGGCGGGCGCAGACAGTAGCGGGCCAGCTCCTCGCGCAGCGGCTTCAGCACACCGTCGAGTCCCGCCGCCCAGCCCCCGACGACGATCAGCTCGGGATCGAGGGCGAGTGACAAGGCGGCCACGTCGTGCACCAGGCGTCGGATGAACCGCTCCACGGCGGCCTCCGCGCGGGTGTCGCCCTGCCGGGCCTGTGCGAACACCTGAGCCACCGCCGGCTCGTCCAACGGGTGCAGCGGCTCGCCCGTCGTCGAGAGCAGGGTCTCCGGGGTCGCCTCCTGGCCGAGCAGGTGCAGTGCGCCGATCTCGCCGGCCGCGCCGCCGTAGCCGCGGTGGAGCCGGCCGCCGATCAACGAGCCGGCGCCGGGGCTCAGTCCGGCCATCACGAAGGTCACGTCGTCGGAGTCGGTCGCCGCGCCCTTCCAGTGCTCGGCCACCGCGGCCGCGTTGGCGTCGTTCTCCACGAGGACGGGGCAGCGGAAGGAGCGCCGCAGCCGGTCGCCCAGGTCGAGGCCCGTCCAGCCGGGCAGTGCGGTGCACAGCCGGACCGTTCCGTCCGCCTCCACGATGCCGGGGCTCCCGACGCCCACCGCGCGCACGGAACTGCGCTGGATGCCGGCCCGGCGCAACAGGTCGGCGACCATCGTGCGGACCTTCTCGATCCGCTCCTCGGCGGAGGCGGTCTCGCCGACCTCGCGGACGCCCGAGCCCATCACCCGGCCGTTGAGGCCGGACAGGAGGGCCGAGACGCGGTGCGATCCGATCTCCACGCCCAGAAGGTGCCCCGCCTCCACCCGGAACCGGAACTTCCGTGCCGGCCGGCCCTGGCGTCGGGCCTGCCCCTCGTCGGGCAGGGTCTCCATGACCAGACCGGACGCGATGAGGCCTTCCACGACCCCCTCGACCGTGGGTCGGGACAGGCCCGTCACCCGGCTGATCTCCGTCAGCGTCGCGGAGTCCGCGGCGCGCAGCGCGTGCAGCACCACGGCCGAGTTGATCCGTCGCAACAGGGAGGGGTCCCCGCCGGTCAGCCTCCCCACCGTACGTCCTCCCTGGTCGTGGCCGTGTTGGCCGGATCGTACTCGTCATCCTCGCATCAGGCGAGCGGGACCGTGCTCACTCGGGTGCCACGAATCCCGACTCGTATGCGGCGATCACCGCCTGGGTCCGGTCCCGGGCGCCGAGTTTGGCGAGCACGCCGCTGACATGCGACTTCACCGTCTCGGCACCGACGACGAGCCGTGCGGCGATCTCCGCGTTCGACAGGCCGCGCGCCATCAGCCGCAGTACAGCCTCCTCGCGCTCGGTCAGACCGGCGTCCCGGAGCGCCTCGCGCGCGGTCCGAGTGCCGTACTCCGCCGCCATCGCCCGCACCGCGGCGGGAAAGAGGAGGGACTCGCCGTCGGCGACCAGGCGGATCGCGTTGACGATCTCCGAGGGGCGGGCCCGCTTCAGCAGGAAACCGTCGGCGCGGGCGCGCAGCGCCTCGTAGACGTACTCGTCGTTCTCGAAGGTGGTGATGACCACGATCTTCGGTGGCTGCGGGCCTTTCAGTACCGCCCGGGTGGCCTCGATGCCGTCCCTTAGCGGCATGCGCACGTCCATGGCGACGACGTCCGGGCGCAGGCTCCGGACCAGCGGTACCACCGCCGCTCCGTCGGAGGCCTCGCCCATCACCTCGATGTCCGCCTGGGCGTCGAGCACCGCGCGCAACCCCGCCCGCACCAGGGGTTCGTCGTCGACTCCCGACATCGGCGGCGACCCCCTGCTCCCCGCCTTCTGCGGCGTCGACTTCGGCCAGTCGGCGGCCATCACCTTCGGTGTCGTCGTGGTCGGATCGGAGTTCGCCACCGGCGGTTGGCGCCTCTCGCTCGTCGCCGTGCCCCGCAGAAGTCTCCTCTACGGTACGAAGGTCGGCATGGTCGCCGCGCTCGCACTGGCGGTGGGGCTCGTCAGCAGCTCTGCCAGGTTCCTGGCGAGCCGGGTGCTCTGCGCGCCGTCCTCGGCGGAGGCATCTACCTGGCGCTGTGGCGGTGTTGGCGGCCGGTCTCACCGCCCTGCTGCGCAGCGGGACGGCCACGCTCGCGGTGCTCCTGCCGCCTGGTCCTCGTCGTGCCCTTCGTCGTCGGGGACGTGGCCGGCGGCGAGGTCGTCGAGTTCCTGCCGGACCGTGCCGGCCAGGTGATCGTCCACGCGCATCCGCCCGGCGCTCTCGGCCCGTGGGAGGGGACGGCCGTCCTGGCGGCGTCAGCGGCGGCCGCGGCGGTCGCCGGTTGGCTGCGGCTGCGTCGGCGGGACACCTGAGGGGAGGGGAGTTGTCAGTGGGGGAGGGTTTACTGGGGACATGACGACCGACGTGCACCTCGCTCTGATGGAACGGATGCGGTCCGGGCCGCTGGGCGGCGGATCCGGGGCGGCACCGGACTGCAGCCTGGTCGAGCTGGGTTCGGGGGTGGACGGGCCGGGGCCGGAACTCGACCAGCTGGTGGCTGTGTTCACGGAGCACTGGGGCGGCCCGCAGCTGGTCAGCCTGTGGAGCACCGGTGAGCGGGCGCGGCGGGGGGAGGAGATACCGCAGCCGTGGCATCTGCTCAGCGGCTCGGTGGAGTATGTGCACTTGTGGCGCACGGAGGACCGTTGGATCCTGCTCGGCTCCCCGTCGGGCGGCGAGCGGCCGGACGTCGTGGCGGTGGCCACGGTCGTCGATCCACCCTGAGCCCTGAGCTTGGGCTCCCTGGGACGGGGAGCCCGGCAGTTCGGGAGACCCTGCCGGGAAGCCGGGAAGCCGGGAAGCCGGGAAGCCGGGAAGCCGGGAAGCCGGGAAGCCCGCCCCGGAGCCCGCGGCCGGGACCGGGCTCACCCCTCGGCGGCCTCCCGCAGCCGACCGAACTCCTCGGCCATGGTCTCCGTCGTCCAATGCGCGTTCAGCCCGCTCGGGTTGGGCAGCGCCCAGACCCTGGTGTCACCGATCGTCCGGTCCTGCGGCCCGATCCGCGCCTTCCGTTCGTCGAAGGCCGTCCGGTACGCGGTGACACCCACCACGGCCAGCCAACGCGGCCGCAGACGGCGGACCTTGGCGACCAGCAGCCGGCCGCCCTCCCGGAACTCCTCCGCGTCGATCTCGTCGGCGCGTGCCGAGGCCCGCGCGACGACGTTCGTGATCCCGAGGCCGTACTCCAGCAACTCCTGCTCCTCGTCCGGCCGCAGCTGACGCGGAGTGAAACCGGACCGGTGGAGCACCGGCCAGAAGCGGTTGCCCGGGCGGGCGAAGTGGTGGCCGGTCGCCGCCGACATCAGCCCGGGGTTGATCCCGCAGAACAGCACCCGAAGGCCGCCCGCGGCCACGTCGGGGACGAGGTGGTCGCGGGCGGCCCGGAGCTCCTCGGGCGTCATCCGGCGTCGGCCCCCGTCAGAGGATCGCGCCCGGCGCGTACCCGGCCGCCTCGGGGTAGCGCTTGACGATCTCGTCGACCCGGGCGACCACCGCGTCGACCTGGCCGGCCGCGGCACCGGTGAACGACAGCTTGTCCGCCATCAGTTCGTCCAGGGCCGGCCGGTCCAGCGGGATGCGCTCGTCGGCGGCGAGCGTGTCGAGCAGCTCGTTGCGCTCGGTGCCCTGCTCGCGCATCGCCAGCGCCGCGGCGACCGCGTTCTCCTTGATCGCCTCGTGCGCCAGCTCCCGGCCGACCCCGGCCCGCACCGCGCCCATGAGCACCTTGGTGGTGGCGAGGAACGGCAGGTAGCGGTCGAGCTCGCGGGCGACGACGGCGGGGAACGCGCCGAACTCGTCGAGCACGGTCAGGAAGGTCTCCAGGAGCCCGTCGAGCGCGAAGAACGCGTCCGGCAGGGCGACCCGGCGGACCACCGAGCACGACACGTCGCCCTCGTTCCACTGGTCGCCGGCCAGCTCGCCGGTCATCGAGGCGTAGCCGCGCAGGATGACCATCAGGCCGTTCACGCGCTCGCAGGACCGGGTGTTCATCTTGTGCGGCATCGCGGAGGAGCCGACCTGGCCCTCCTTGAAGCCCTCCGTCACCAGCTCGATCCCCGCCATCAGCCGGATCGTCTTCGCCAGCGACGACGGCGCGGCGGCGACCTGCACCAGGGCGGTCACCACCTCGTAGTCCAGCGAGCGCGGGTAGACCTGCCCGACGGAGGTGAACGCCTGGCCGAAGCCGAGGTGCGCGGCGATCCGCTGCTCCAGCTCCGCCAGCTTGCCCGTGTCCCCACCGAGCAGGTCGAGCATGTCCTGGGCGGTGCCGACCGGGCCCTTGATGCCGCGCAGCGGGTAGCGGCCGAGCAGCTCCTCGACGCGCGAGAACGCCACGAGCAGCTCGTCCGCGCCGGTCGCGAAGCGCTTGCCGAGCGTCGTGGCCTGGGCGGCGACGTTGTGCGAGCGGCCGGTCATGACCAGCTCGCCGTACTCGGCGGACAGCCTGCCGAGCCGGGCCAGCACGGAGACGGTGCGGTCGCGCATCAGCTCCAGGGAGAGCCGGATCTGCAGCTGCTCGACGTTCTCGGTGAGGTCGCGGGAGGTCATGCCCTTGTGGACGTGCTCGTGACCGGCCAGCGCGTTGAACTCCTCGATGCGCGCCTTGACGTCGTGCCGGGAGACCTTCTCGCGCTCGGCGATCGACGCCAGGTCGACGGTGTCCACGACCCGCTCGTAGTCCTCGATCGCACCCTCCGGAACCTCGATCCCGAGGTCCTTCTGCGCACGCAGCACGGCGATCCAGAGCCGGCGCTCCAGCTTCACCTTCTGCTCGGGGGACCACAGCACGGCCAGCTCGGGCGAGGCGTAGCGGCCGGCGAGGACATTGGGGATACGGGGTTTCGAAGACGCAGCAGTCACGTGTACGGAGTCTACTGGCGATTCGTGCAGGCCAGCGCCCCGGTCCGTTTGTGGCTTGCTACGAGGAGGGGCGGGCGCAGCGGCGCATTGGGCGGCGCAACCCCTCGCCCCGGGACTCAGACCAGCGGCCCCTTGCCATGGCTGTCGTGCGGCAGGTCGTACGCCGAGTCGTAGGGGAGCAGGTCCGGGCGCTTGGAGGGGAGGCCGTCCCCGGAGGACCGGCCGGTCAGACGGCGGCCGATCCACGGCACCAGGTGGGTGCGGGTGAAGTCGAGGTCGCTGCGGCGGCGGGCCACCCAGCCGGGCGGGACGAACGCGGGCAGCGGAGCCCGCCAGTCGAACTCCGGCTCGTGGCCGAGCGCCTGCCAGACGGCCTCGGCGACCCGCCGGTGGCCCTCGGTCGTCAGGTGCAGCCGGTCCACGTCCCACATCCGCTGGTCCCCGAGCGCCGCGGCCCCGTAGAGGTCCACGACGACGGCGTCGTGGCGCTCGGCCAACTCGTCGAGGATCCCGAACAGCTCCTCGACCCGCGGGCGGAACCGCTCGAAGACCGGCCCCTGACGGCCCGGGCTGTGCATGAGGACGAGCCGCTTGCAGGCGGGGGCGAGCAGCTCCACCGAGCGCTCCAGGTGGGCCCGGACGCGGCCCATGTCGCACTTCGGCCGCAGCGTGTCGTTGAGCCCGCCGACGAGGGTGATGACGTCCGCGCCCATCGCGGCCGCCACCCCCGCCTGCTCGTCGGCGATCTGCGCGATGAGCTTGCCCCGCACGGCGAGGTTGGCGTACCGGAAGCCGGTGGTGCGGGCGGCCATCCGGGCGGCGAGGAGATCGGCCCAGCCGCGGTAGGAGCCGTCCGGCAGCAGGTCCGACATGCCCTCGGTGAAACTGTCGCCGACCGCGACGAGACTGGTGTAGCTGGCATTCATTTCCATGGCGGAAGGAATGCTAACG
The DNA here is from genome assembly GCF_042728285.1 of Streptomyces sp. NPDC060194. Taxonomy (NCBI): domain Bacteria; kingdom Bacillati; phylum Actinomycetota; class Actinomycetes; order Kitasatosporales; family Streptomycetaceae; genus Streptomyces; species Streptomyces sp. NPDC060194. The sequence continues at coordinate 14,328 of NZ_JBHWZH010000144.1, forward strand.
CGCGGCGGGCGGGGACCGCCGTGG
>NZ_JBHWZH010000145.1:0-14324 GCF_042728285.1 Streptomyces sp. NPDC060194
GGCGGTGCCGTCCGTCGTGCGCGGCGCCCCGGCTACCGCGCCGGCCCCGCGGTGCTGCCCCGCACGATCAGCTGCGTGGCCAGTTCGAGCCGCAGGGTGTCGACGTGCTCCCCGTCGATGATCTTCAGCAGGGTGGTGGCGGCCATCGCGGCCATGTCGAGCAGCGGCTGACGGACCGTCGTCAGCGCCGGATGCGTCCACCGGGCGACGGGCAGGTCGTCGAAGCCGACCACGCTGACGTCGTCCGGGATGGCGTACCCCCGGGCGCGCAGTACCTCGTACGCGCCGAGCGCCTGGAGGTCGCTGGCCGCGAAGACGGCCGTCGGCGGCTCCTCGGCCGCGGCCTCGACGGTGTCGAGCAGCCGGGCCGTCTCGGCGCTGCCGGAACGGTCGTTGAACTCGCCGTAGGACACCCACCCCTCCGGGACCGCCAGTTCGGCGCGCTCCATCGCCGCCCGGAAGCCGTCGGCCCGCGCCCGGCTGCACAGCAGCTGGCGCGGCCCGGCCAGGTGCGCGATGCGGGTGTGCCCGAGTCCGATCAGGTGCTCGGTGGCGCTCACCGCCCCCGACCAGTTCGCCGCGCCGACCGTGGGAACCAGCGCGTCGACGCTGCCCACCGGATCGACGAGCACGAACGGTATGTCCATCGCCGTCAGTCGCTTGCGCTGCTGCGGGGTGAGCTCGGAGACCACCAGGATCGCGCCGCTGCTGCGCCGCGAGGCCAACTGGTCGAGCCACTCCCGGGTGTCGGAGCTGCGGCCGTGGACCGCGGAGAGCACCATGCTGGCCCCGGCCTGGGCGAGGACCTCGTCGACCCCGCGGATGATCTCCACCGACCAGAGGCTGTCCAGCTCGTTCAGGACGAGGTCGACGACGCTGCCCCGGCGGCGGGCGGGCCGGCGCTGGTAGCCGAGCTCGTCCATGACGGTCTCGACGCGCTCCTTGGTGTCCGCGGAGACGTCCGAGCGGCCGTTGAGCACCTTCGACACCGTGGAGACGGACACGCCGGCCACCGAGGCGATCATGCTCAGGGTGATCCTGCCGGGGGTCGTGATGTCGTCCGCCGTCATGCGTGCCGTCCGTTTCCGCGTCTGCCCGTAGCTGGACCCGGCGGCCGGTCCGGGGGCGGTGGGCCCGACGGTGGTGCGCCGTTCCGGGAAGCGTAGTGGTCCCGGCGGCCACGCCCGGCCCGGTCCGGGAGCCGGACGGCCGCCGTCGGCGTGCGGGCGGCCGTCCTCCCGGTCCGGGCGGCCGCCGGTTCCGTCCGCGCGGTTCACGCGGGGCCGGTCTCCACGTACTCCGCCCAGCCGAAGTCCGCCGGTGCACCGGCCCCGGTGAGGTCCTGGGCGGCGAGGCCCAGGAACGCGCCGGTGAAACCCCAGGAGGTGAAGTGGCCGGTGGCGGGATCGCCGGTGGTGGCGCTCTCGTCTGAGAGCCGGCTGACGTCCAGCGCCGGGCCGAGCGGCCGCCAGGCCCGGGCGGCCGCGCCGGCGCCGTCCCGCCAGAAGAAGCGGCCGGCCGCGCCGCGGCCCTCCAGCCGCAGCTCCACCGGCCCCTCGCCGACGGGCACGGGCCCGGCGGGCTCGGTGTAGCGGCCCTGGTCGCAGACGCCGACCCGCAGGACCCGGCCGAGGCCGTCGTCCCAGCTCAGGTGCAAATAGTGCCAGAGCACGGAGTTGTAGTAGTGCACGAGCCCGGACATCTGGAGCGGTGAGGCGGGCTCCGCCTCCAGCCGGGTGGTGAAGGTGAAGTCGGCGGCCTGCTGGCGGCGGGCGACGAGGCTCTGCAGGTGGGTGGAGCCGAGCGACTCGCCGCCCCGCAGCCTCAGCCGCCCGGGGCGCTCGGTGAGGCTGAGCCACGACGGGTGCGGGTGGCGTCGCAGCGTCGACCAGAGCGGGCCGAGGGCGGCCGCGTCGAAGTGGTCGAGCGCCGGGGGCGCGGGGACGGGGGCGGGCGGCAGGTCCGGGGCGGGCACCGTCAGCCGGGGGAGGGGCGCACCCTTCGCGTCGACGCCGTCAGTGTCCGCACCGGGCGTGTCGGCCAGCCGCAGCCAGCCGTCCGCCGTCCACTCGACCTTCTGGATCGCCGTCTCCCGGCCCAGCACGCACGCCCCGAGCGGGGTCAGCGGGCGGGCCGTGAGGTGGGCGAGGTACCACTCGCCGGCGGGGGTGGAGACCAGCGACCCGTGCCCGGCCTTCTGCAGCGGCAGCCCGGCGTGGCCGGCGCTGGTCAGCATGGGCCCCGCCGGGTCCGCCTCGTAGGGGCCGGCCAGGGTGCGCGAGCGGGCGACGGTGACGGCGTGCTGCCAGCCGGTGCCGCCCTCGGCCGTCATCAGGTAGTACCAGCCGTCGTGGCGGTAGAGGTGCGGGGCCTCGGTGTGCGCGAGCGCGGTGCCGCTGAAGACCCGGTGCAGCGGTCCGGTGACCCGGCGGGCGGCGCGGTCCCACTCCTGGAGGAGGATGCCCGCGAAGGGGTGCCGGTCCGGCCGGTGGTCCCACTCCATCCACACCGCCCAGCTCCGGCCGTCGCCGTCGGGGCCGTCGTCGTGGAAGAGCGACGGGTCGAAACCGTGCGACGGGAACGGCGCCGGGTCCGACCAGGGGCCGGCGAGGTCGGGCGCGGTGACGACGTAGTTGCGGACGTCCTTGTACGCGCCGGAGAGGTTGGTGACGTTGCTGTACACCAGGTGGAACAGGCCGTCCGTGCGGGACAGGCACGGTGCCCACACCCCGCCGGAGTCCGGCCGCCCGACGAGGTCGACCAGCCGCTCCTCGTCGAGCAGCCCGCCGAGCGGACGCCAGTGCACCAGGTCGCGCGAGTGGTGGACGGTGACCCCGGGCAGCCACTCGAACGTCGAGGTGGCGATGTAGTAGTCGGTGCCGACCCGGAGCACGGACGGGTCCGGATGGAAGCCGGTCAGCACGGGGTTGACGATCGGGCCGGGGGCCCGGTCGGGTGCGGCGGCGGACCTGCGCGACGGAGCGGGCGCGGTGGGGTGGCCGCCGGGGAGGTCCTGGTCGCGAAGGCGCTGCGGGGCGGTCATGGTTCTCCTGTGGGGTTCGCGGGGCACGCGAGGGACGCTCGAAGCCGACGGGGAGGGCAGGGGAGGGTGTGCGGGGGCCGGCGCTCAGCCCTTGACCGCCCCGGCCATCACGCCCGAGACGATGCGGCGGGCGAGCAGGGTGAAGACCACGAGCACCGGCAGGACCGAGACGACGACCCCGGCGAGCATGAGGGTGTAGTCGGTGTAGTAGCCGGCCGCCAGCTGGTTGAGGGCGATCTGCACTGTGCCGTTCTCCGGCGGCAGGGCGATCAGCGGCCAGAAGTAGTCGTTCCAGGCGAACATGAAGGTGAACATGCCGAGCACGGTCGCCGTGGTCCGCACCCCGGGCACGACCACGTGCCAGTAGGTGCGCAGCAGCCCGGCGCCGTCCATGCGGGCGGCCTCGACCAGCTCGTTCGGGATGTTCTCCTCGATCGCCTGGCGCATCCAGAAGACCCCGATGGCGGAGACCAGCGCGGGCACGATCAGCGCGGCCAGCCTGCCGTACAGGCCCATGTCGGTGACGAGCATGTAGAGCGGAATGATGCCGAGCTGGGTGGGCACCATCACCGTCACCACGACCACCACGAGCAGCGTGTTGCGGCCGGGGAAGCGGAGCTTGGCGAAGGCGAAGCCCGCCAGCGAGGAGAGCAGGACGTTGCTGACCGCGGTGGTGCCGGCGACGATCAGCGAGTTGCCGAGCGCCTGCCAGAACGCGCTGAGCTCGAAGACCCGCCCGATGTTCTCGAACAGGTACCCCCCGGGCACCAGCGGCGGGGTCGCGCCCGCGAGGACGGAGTTGTCGTCGTGGGAGGCCACGACGAAGGTCCAGTACAGCGGGAAGACGGAGGCCGCGGTGACCGCGGCGAGGACGGCGTAGACGAACGGGCCCGACCGGTCGAGCCGGTTGGTCCGGCGCGGCACCCGTCGGGTGAGCCCGCGCCCGGGGGCGTAGGGGGTCGGTGGCTGAGGGGGCGCGGTGACGGCCATGGGATTCTCCTGTGCCCGGAGGTGCGACGAGGTGAGGGGCCGGCCTGCGGCGGTCGCCGGGGACGGCGGGACGGGCCGACCGGTGGTCAGGCCTTGGACGAGCGGCGGGCGAGCAGGAAGTTCACCGCGGCGATCACGGCGATGACGAGGAAGAGGACCCAGGAGATCGCGGAGGCGTACCCGGCGTCGTTGTTGATGAAGCCGTACTTGTAGAGCATCAGCGTCAGGGTCTGGAACTGGTGCTCCGCGCCGCCCTCCGCGTTGCCGCTCTGGTCGAACAGGAACGGCTCGGCGAAGAGCTGGAGGCCGCCGATCGTGGAGATGACCACGGTGAAGACGATCGTCGGCCGGATGGACGGCAGGGTGACCTTGAGGAACGTGGTGAGCCGGCTCGCGCCGTCGATCTGCGCGGACTCGTACAGCTCGCGGGGGACGGCCTGCATGGCGGCGAGGTAGATCAGCGCGTTGTAGCCGGTCCAGCGCCACATCACCATGAAGCTGATCGCCAGGTGCGAACTCCAGGTTTCCCCGGTCCAGTCGATCGGGTCGCTGATCACGCCGAGGCTCTGCAGGACCCAGTTGACGATCCCGAAGTCGCGTCCGAACAGCTGGGAGAAGACCAGGGCGACGGCGACCACGGACACGTACTGCGGCACCAGGACGAGAGCCCGCCAGACGCTGGGGGAGCGCAGGTGCCGGTCGAGCAGCCAGGCCAGACCGAGGGCGGCGATCAGCTGCGGGACCGTGGACACCACGAAGATGCTGATCGTGTTGAAGGTGGCGGTGTAGAAGTCGGAGTCGTCGAGCAGGCGGCTGAAGTTCTCGAAGCCGACCCACCGGCCGGCCCCGGAGAGCCGGTCCCAGTCGTGCAGCGAGACCCAGAACGTCTGCAGCAGGGGATAGGCCCCGAAGACGCCGAAGACGAGGAAGAACGGCGCGACGAAGACATAGGGGATCAGATGGCGCTCCACACGCCACCGGTTGCTCCGCCGGCCGTCGGGTCCCGGGCGGCTGTGCCGTCCGGAACCGGGCGACGTGCCTGGTCCGGCTGCCTTTCTCGGGCCGCCGGGGGTCGGGCGGGCCTGGAGCGCCATCTGGGTTCTCCGTCTTCGTCTGCGTCGTGGCGTGCGGGGTGGGGGCCGGGCGTCGCCGCACCGGCGGTGGGCGCGCCGGGTGGCGCGCCCACGGGGGTGCCGGGTCTAGCGGAGGTTCTTCTCCGCGTCGGCGAGCGCCTTCTCCCAGGCCTTCTCCGGGTCGGCCTTGCCCTGCTCCACGAGCTGGAGCGCGTTGCCGAACGGGATACGGGCCTGCTGGTCCTTGGTCCCGCGGAAGTTCGGCGTCAGGCTCTTGGCGGACGAGGCGAAGATCTCGCCCGTCGGGGCGTCGTTGAAGTACTCCTGCTTGGTGCTCTGGACCTCGGGGTCGTCGAGCACGGAGGCCAGTGACGGCAGCGAGCCCACCGGGCCGGTGAAGATCTTCTTCTGGGACGCGGCCGAGGTCAGGAAGTTGGCCAGCTCGGCGGCCTCCTTGACGTGCTTCGACTGCTCGGGCACGGCCAGGAAGGAGCCGCCCCAGTTGCCGCCGCCGCCCGGCACCGCCGCGATGTCCCACTTGCCGGCGTTCGCCTCGCCGGCGGCGCCCTTGATCAGGCCGGTCATCCAGGCCGGGCAGGTCATCGTGGCCATCTTGCCCTGCTTGATACCGGCGTTCCACTGCTGGCTGAACGGGGCCAGGTTGGCGGACTGCTTGCCGGCGGTGGCCTCGGCGGCGGCGGTGAAGAACTCCTTGACCTTCGGGTTGCTGTCCCCGATGTACGTGTCGTCCTTGTCGAAGAACCCGAACTCGGTCTGGTTCATCATGGCGCTGAAGATGTTGCCCGAGCTGTCGAACCAGGCCTTGTCCTTCACCTTGGCCCGGAACTTGTCACCGGTGGCGAAGTACTCGTCCCACGTCGGCCACAGTTTGCCGACCTCGGCGCGGTCGGTCGGCAGGCCGGCCTGCTCGAACAGGTCCGTGCGGTAGCAGATCGCGAGGCTGCCGACGTCGGTGCCGTAGCCCATCACGAAGTCGGAGGTGCCGAGGGTGCCCTGCTCCCACTTCCAGGGCAGGTACTCGCCCTTGCGGTCCAGCGCGCCGTGGTCGGCCAGGTTGGTGAACTTGTCCTTCACCGTGCGGAACTTGGGCAGGTAGCCCTCCTCGATCGCGACCACGTCGGCCGCGCCGCTGCCGGAGGCGATCTGCGTCGAGAGCTGGTTGTGGTGCTGGTCGAACTGGGAGAGGCGCTCCTTGATGACGATGTCCGGGTGACTCTTCCTGTACTCCTCGATCAGCGGCTTGTAGCCGAAGTCGCTGAACGTGGCCACGGTGAGCGTGACCTTGCCGTCGGCCTCCCCGGACCCGGATCCGCAGGCGGACAGGGTCAGCAGGGAGACGGAGGCGGCGATCGCCGCAGCGGTTCTGCAGGCACGCGTACGGCCCATGGTGGTCCTCCGGGAGAGGTGCGTGAGTGAGGTGCGGGTCGGGTGGCATCAAGGTCCCGGCTCCCGAAACTCCTGTCAAGATTTTCGCGAAATCTTGTCGCATCGCATTCTCGAATGCGCGGCCGTATCGAGCTTGGCCCGGCAAGTTCGATGCACTTCACGGTAGTCGGCGACATTGTGTGCCGATATGGTCCGTCGCATCCTGCGCAACACCCGTCGTTTTCGGGGCCGCACCCGCTCTGACCTGCGTGGCTGATCGAAACTTTCGGAAGGGGTTGCCGCGGGCCCCGCCGCGCTCCATCATTCGACCGCCCCACCCCCCGACGCAGAACCCGGAGCCGCACATGGACAACCCCAGGAACCGCAGACCGCTGATGCGGGCGCTCGGCGCGGGAGCGGTGGCGGTCAGCGCCCTCGTCTCCTTCGCCGGCCTCGCGGGACAGGCCCCGGCGGAGGCCGCCGCCCCGGCCGGCCGGGGCGTACCGGCGAACGGCAAGGTCATGCTGGTCCTCGGCCAGGACAGCGACACGCTGACCGACTACCGCAACGACGTGCTCGGCAAGCCGAACCTCGGCGCCCCCGCCCCCGGCGGCGTCACCCTCTACACCAACCTCGTCCTCGGCGGTTCCCCCGCGCCGCTGGCCGGCATGACCGGCCCCGTTAACTGGGGCGCGGGCACCGTGGACTTCGCCCGCACCCTGAACCAGTACCCGAACTCCACCCTCGCCGTCGGCCTCTACCTCTCCGACGCCACCTCCGGCTGCGGCAACCAGCCGCTGCGCGCGATCATCGGCCGCAACGACTCCGATCTCACGGGCGGAAACCCGAACCTGATCACGCAGTACCGCGCCAAGGTCGACGAGATGGTGAACCGTCTCAAGGGCTACGACCGTGACGTCCTGCTGCGCATCGGCTACGAGTTCGACGGCCCCTGGAACTGCTACAACTCCGAGTACTACAAGGACGCGTTCCGCTACATCAAGGGCCGGATCGACGCGCTCGGGGCCACCAGGGTCGCCACCGTCTGGCAGTCCGCGGCCTGGCCGGTCAACACCAACCCCGACCGCCCCGAGTACAACTACGTCGTGACCGACCCCCGGCACTTCGACAAGTGGTACCCGGGCGACGCCTACGTCGACTGGGTCGGCACGTCCTCTTTCTACAACTCCCTTTCCGTCCAGTCCCAGTGGGGCTGCGGCTCCTACGACACCGACCCCGTCGCCCTGCAGAACCGGGTCCTGGACTTCGCCCGTGCGCACTCCAAGCCGGTGATGGTCTCCGAGGCCGCGCCGCAGGGTTCGCGCACCGGCGCCAAGACGAAGAGCTGCATCTTCCGCAACAACCCGGCCGCCTCCAGCGGCCAGGCGATCTGGGATGGCTGGCACGCGGGCTACTTCGACTGGGTCAACCGCAACAAGGACGTCATCCGCTCCGCCGCGTACATCAACACCAACTGGGACGCCCAGACGCAGTGGCAGTGCCAGCCCGGAGCGCAGGCCGGCGGACCCGGCTGCGCCAACGGGAACTGGGGCGACTCCCGGGTCCAGGCCGACCCGACCGTCCTGAACAACTTCCTCGCGGAGATCAAGAAGCCGCTCTGGGTGAACGGCAGCGGCGGCGGCACCAACCCGACACCCACCCCCACCCCCACACCGACGCCCACTCCCACCCCGACCCCGACACCCACCCCGACCGACCCCGGCGCGGCGTTCACCCAGGGCGTCACCAGCGGATCGGGCACCACCGTCTGGTTCAAGCCGAACGGCTTCACGGCGACGTTCGTCACCGTCCAGTACCGGATCGCAGGCGGCTCGCCCCTGAACTACTTCCTCACCTGGGACGGCACCGACAAGCGCTGGGAGCTCCCGGTGAGCGTCCCGGCCGGGGCGACCCTCTCCTACAGCTTCAACTACCAGCCCAGCACGCAGACCAGCCAGACCACCACGCCCACCTACACCTGGACGGCACCGCGCTGATCCCGTCCTCGGCGCGCGTCCCCTGACCGGGGCGCCGGGCGGGTCCGACACCCCGCTTCCTCGCCCGGCGCCCCGCTCCACCCGAGCCGCACCGCCCCCGCCGCACCGCTCCTCCCCCCCACCGAGCCGTTGCAAGGAGTCCCCCCGTGCATCCCACCGCGAGCTCCCACCGTCCCGCCCCCGAGCCCCCGACGCCCCCGCGCCGTGGCCCGTTCGGCCGGTCCGCGCGCCTGGTCCGCGCCGCCGTCGCCGGCACCGTCACCACCGCCCTGCTGCTCCTCGCCGGGCCCGCGACCGCCGCACCCCTGACCGCCCCCGCCCCCGCCCCCGTCGCCCCGGCGGCCGCTGCCTTCCCCGGCGCCCCCGAACTGCTGCTCGGCCAGTCCACCTCCGCCGCCCTCGACGACTACAACACCTTCGCCCAGAACGCCGACGGCGCCTCCGTCTACTACGAGCTGCGCAAGGGCGACTGGGTCGGCCCCGCGCACCGCGACTTCGCCCAGCAGCAGGCCGCGCAGGGCAAGACCATCCAGGTCGGCATCAGCTGGAAGGACAATCCGCCCGGCTTCACCGGCGGCGACGAGAACGCCAAGGCCGCCCGCTCCCGCGCCGTCACCGCCGAGATCGCGGCCGGGCAGCACACCGCCCAGCTCGACCGGCTGCTCGCGTTCGCCAACGCCTACCCGCGGGCCAAGTTCAAGCTGCGCCTGGACTACGAGGTCAGCAGCTTCTACCACTGCACCGACGCGAGCTGCTCCTCCTACAAGAACGCCTTCAACCGGCTGGCGAACTACCTCGACAGCCGCTCCACCGCCCGCAACCTCAGTCACGTCTTCCACCCCGTGCGCGGCGAGTTCGAGCAGATGTATCCCGGTGACGCGGCCGTCGACTGGATGGGCGTCTCGATCTTCGCCCACGAGCTCTGCCTGCCGATATACGACCGCGGCTACCTGTACAACGGCACCCCGCCGCAGAACTACGACGTCGGCGCCACCCAGTGCCGCAACGCCTACATCGGCACCGACTCCCACGGCAACCCGGCGGCCGTCTGGCGCAACTTCGACCACGACGGCAACGTCCTGAAGCTGGTCAAGTTCGCCCGCGACCACGGGAAACCGGTCGTCCTCTCCGAGGCCGGGATGATGAACTTCACCGCGGACAACGGATCGACCGCCGGCCTGGAGCAGGCCCGCGGCGACCTGTGGATGCGCCGCCTGTTCTCGCTGATGAACTACCGCGGCCCCATCCCCAACCTCCCCGGCGAGCACGACCTGCGCGGCGTGATCAAGTCGGTCGTCTACATCAACCTGGACTTCCGCTACGGCTGGGACGGGATCGACGACGGCAGCTTCGACTTCCCGGTCGACTCCACCTGGTTCGTCGACGGCCGGCTCTCGCGCTACGGGGCTGCGAAGGCGACGTTCTGCCAGGGCCTGGCGGCCAACGGGTTCACCGCCCGCTGCCGCTGAGCCCGCGGAACGGCTCCGCGTCCGTCCGAAACCCGCCCCTGCGGCGACCGGTAGACCCGTCGGGAATCCGCTCCCCGCCGCACACACCTTCCGTCCCGCGCACCACCCGTGCCACCGTCGATCCCCATGGGAGCGCTCCCGTGAGCCGCGACCGCGCTCCCCGCCCCGTCCCCGAAGAAGGGCACCCCCCATGTCCCGAACCGCCGAAACGAGCCGCAGAACCAGGCTGATCCGGCTCTGGGCGGCCGTCGCCGCGCTGCTCGCCTCCCTGCTCGGAGCCGTGGTCACCACGGCGGCGCCCGCCGCCGCGGCCCCGGTCCTCTGCGACCAGTACGCCTCCGCCCCCGTCCAGAACAACAAGTACGTGGTGCAGAACAACCGCTGGGGCGCCTCGACCCGGCAGTGCATCGACGTCCGCCCGAACGGGTTCGCCATCACCGCCGCGGACCACAACAACCCCACCGACAACGTCCCCGCCGGCTACCCCTCCATCTACGCCGGCTGCCACTACGGCAACTGCACCGCCGGCAGCGGACTCCCGCTGCGCGTCCAGGACTTCGGCAATGTCCGCAGCTCCGTGGCGATGACCCGTCCCAACTCCGGCGAGTGGAACGCCTCCTACGACCTGTGGTTCGACCCGACCCCCCGCAGCGACGGGCAGAACACCGGTGCCGAGCTGATGATCTGGCTGGACCACCGCGGGCGCCCCCAGCCCATCGGCTCCCGCGTCGCCACCGCGACCATCGAGGGTGCCACCTGGGACGTCTGGATCGGCGACATCGGCTGGAACGTCATCAGCTACGTCCGCGCCTCCGGCACCGGCTCGCTCGACTTCTCCGTCAACGCGTTCACCGACGACGCCGTCTCCCGCGGCCAGATCCAGCGCTCCTGGTACCTGACCAGCGTGCAGGCCGGCTTCGAGCCGTGGGTCGGCGGCGCGGGCCTGGCCGTCGACGACTTCGCCTTCACCACCAACGGCGGGGGAGGGGGCGGCGGCGCCAAGGCGATCGTCGGCCGGCAGAGCAAACGCTGCCTCGACGTGACCGACGGCAACCCTGCCAACGGCACGCCGGTCATCATCTACGACTGCTGGGGCGGCCCGCCGCAGCAGTGGACCCTGGCCTCCGACGGCACCATCCGCGCCTTCGGCAAGTGCCTGGAGGTCGGCGGCGGCGCCGGCGCCAAGGCCAACGGCTCCAGGGTCAACCTCTGGGACTGCTGGGGCGGCGCCAACCAGAAGTGGACCGTCAACTCAGACGGCACCATCCGCAACCCCAACTCCGGCCGCTGCCTCGAAGCCGCCGGCCAGGGCACCGCCAACGACACCCGGATCCAGATCTGGGACTGCTGGGGCGGCGAGAACATGAAGTGGGACATCCGCTGACCCGTCCCTGAGCGACCCCCGACCGGCCCCCTTCCGGCCGCTACCCCACGGTGGCCGGGAGGGGGCTCTCCCGTCGCCCGGGAGCCGCCGTCCGCGTCGCACGGATCGCCGTGAAGGGTTTGAATGCCCTGAAAGGCACTCGTACCCGATCGGAGCGGCTATGGCTGAGGACGGGACCCCCGATGAACGCCTCTGACACCGGCGCGCCGCCGCCCGCCGCCTCCGCGGGGCCGTCCACGGCCGGGGAGCCGCCCGCGGCCAAACTGACGCTGGTCACCCTGACGGCCCTCGTCGTCGGTTCGATGGTCGGCGCGGGCGTCTTCTCCCTGCCCAGCCGCTTCGCCGCCGAGACCGGCGTCGCGGGCGCCCTGATCTCCTGGACCATCGCCGGCCTCGGCATGCTGATGCTCGCGTTCGTCTTCCAGTCCCTGGCCGTGCGCCGCCCGGACCTCGACGCCGGGGTCTACGCGTACGCCAAGGCCGGCTTCGGCGAGTACCTCGGCTTCTTCTCCGCCTTCGGCTACTGGGCCAGCGCCTGCGTCGGCAACGTGACCTACTGGGTGCTGATCATGTCTACGATCGGCGCGATCGCCCCGGCGCTCGGCGAGGGCGACACCGTGCTCGCGATCGTGCTCTCCTCGTTCGGGCTGTGGGGCTTCTTCCTGCTGGTGCGGCGCGGGGTCAAGGAGGCCGCCGCGATCAACCGGATCGTGACCGTCGCCAAGATCGTCCCGATCCTGTTCTTCGTCGTCCTCGCGCTCTTCTACTTCGACCCGTCCGTGTTCGCGGACAACTTCGGCGGCGCGGACTACGCCGGATCCCTCTTCAGCCAGGTGCGCGGGACGATGCTCGCCACCGTCTTCGTCTTCCTCGGCGTCGAGGGGGCCAGCGTCTACTCCCGGCACGCCAAGCGGCGCTCCGACGTCGGACGGGCGACCGTGCTCGGCTTCCTCAGCGTCTTCGCCGTCTTCGCCTCGGTCACGATCGTCTCCTACGGCCTGCTGCCCATGGGCGAGATCGCCGAGCTGCGCCAGCCGTCCATGGCAGGCGTCCTGGAGTCGGCGGTGGGCACCTGGGGGAAGGTCTTCATCAGCGTCGGACTGATCGTCTCCGTCCTCGGCGCCTACCTCGCCTGGACCCTGATGGCCGCCGAGGTGCTGTTCGTGGCCGCCAAGGACAAGGACATGCCGCGCTTCCTCGGGCGCTCCAGCGCCGCGGACGTCCCCGTTCCCGCGCTGCTGCTGACCACCGCTTTGAGCCAGGTCGTGCTCGTCGTCACGATGTTCTCCGACGACGCATTCACCTTCGCCCTCGACCTCACCAGCTCGCTCAGCCTGATCCCGTTCCTCCTCGCCGCCGCCTTCGCCCTCAAGCTCGCCGCGAGACCGGAGCGGGAGGGCGCCGTCGGGGGCGCCACCCGGCGCGAACTGGCGATCGCCGCGCTCGCCGTCGTCTACACCGCGTTCCTGCTCTACGCGGCCGGGCTCAAGTACGTCCTGGTCTCGTTCATCCTCTACGCCCCGGCCACCTTCCTCTTCGTCAAGGCCCGCCGCGAGCAGCACCGGCGGCCGTTCTCGCCCGGCGAGGCCGTCCTCTGCGCGGTCACCGTCGTCGGCGCCGTCCTCGGCGTCGTCGCCCTGGCGGCCGGCTGGATCGAGCTCTGACCCCGAACCCGACGCGCTCCCGGACCCACCGAAAGGCACCCCGCCATGACCACGACCGAACCCGCCGCGCCGGCCCTCGGCGTCCACTCCGAGGTCGGCCGGCTGCGCAAGGTCCTCGTCTGCGCCCCCGGCCTCGCCCACCGCCGACTCACCCCCACCAACTCCGACGACCTGCTCTTCGACGACGTGATGTGGGTGGAGAACGCCCAGCGCGACCACGCCGACTTCGTGAACAAGCTCCGCCAGCGCGGCGTCGAGGTCGTCGAGCTGCACGACCTGCTCGCCGAGACGATGGCGCTGCCGGAGGCCCGCGACTGGCTCCTGGACCGCAAGATCACCCCCAACGAGGTGGGTCCGGGGCTCGTCGACGACACCCGGGCCTTCCTGGAGTCCCTGGAGCCCCGCCCGCTCGCCGAGTACCTGATCGGGGGCCTGTCCACCGTCGACCTGCCCGACGCGTACCGCTCCGGCTACCTGGCCCTGGCCCGCGAGTCGCAGGGCGCGCGCGAGTACCTCATGCCGCCGCTCCCGAACACCCTCTACACCCGCGACACCACCTGCTGGCTCTACGGCGGGGTCACCCTGAACCCGCTCTACTGGCCGGCCCGCCACGACGAGACGCTCCTGATGAAGGCCGTCTACACCTTCCACCCCGACTACCGCGACGCCCGCGTGTGGTGGGGCGACCCCGAGCAGAGCTGGGGAAGGGCCACCTTCGAGGGCGGCGACATCATGCCGGTCGGCAACGGCGTCGTCCTCATGGGCATGAGCGAGCGCACCTCGCGCCAGGCCATCACCCAGGTGGCGGCGTCCCTCTTCGCGAACGGCGCGGCCGAGCACGTCGTCGTCGCCGGCATGCCCAAACTGCGCGCGGCGATGCACCTCGACACCGTCTTCACCTTCGCCGACCGCGACATCGTGACCCTCTACCCGCGGATCATGGACGCGGTCCACACCTTCTCCCTGCGCCCCGGTGACAACGCGCTCGGCGTCGACATCGTCGACGAGGGCTCGGCCGCCTTCACCGACGTGGTCGCCCGCGCCCTCGGCCTGCCCGGCCTGCGGATCGTCGAGACCGGCGGCGACGTCTACGCCTCGGAGCGCCAGCAGTGGGACAGCGGCAACAACGCCGTCGCCCTGGAGCCCGGCGTCGTCTTCACCTACGACCGCAACACCCAGACCAACACCCAGCTGCGCAAGGCCGGCGTCGAGGTCGTCACCATCGTCGGCGCGGAGCTCGGCCGGGGACGCGGCGGCGGCCACTGCATGACCTGCCCGCTGGTGCGGGACCCGGTCGACTTCTGAGAAGGGTGCGGGG